>CAZJFS010000061.1:0-23010 GCA_964545075.1 uncultured bacterium | reverse complement strand
CGCCATGAACTGCGTCCAGATAAACTCAACCGTTAACACCGGTTCTTCGCCCAAATCTGATGAAATCAAAATATCGGTGCCGGAATCCGAATTTCAATTTGACTTCGAAAGCGTTGATAAAGAAACCCTTTCGGAATTTTTAAACGATTGCGAAGATAATATCGGCATGGCGGAGGAATCGCTTCTGGCGCTTGAAGGGAACCCCGGAGACGCCGAGGAAATAAATAATGTTTTCAGGGCGGTTCATACTCTTAAGGGATCTTCGGGGATATTAAATCTCACTTTCATATCCCGGCTTGCTCACAAAGCCGAATCGCTGCTTTCAAAGATACGCGATAAGGATCTCGAATATAACGGATGGCACGCCGATCTCGCGCTTTGGTCCATCGATATGCTCAAGGAGCTTGTTTTTGGCGTTAAAGACCGTTTCGTTACAAAACCTCAGAAATATGACGAACTTTTAAACCTTTTATCCGACGCCGAAAAAGGCCTCGACAGGCCGTCGAATTCAAGTTTTATGCTGCAACTTCCGAGTCCCCGCGTCGGCGACATACTGGTAATGAATAAAAAGATCAGCCGTGAAACCGTTGAAAAGCTGGTGTTGGAAAACAGCTCCGGAGCGATAGGCATCAACTGCGTCAAGAGCGGCGGCGTATCGGTTTCCGACGTAGCGCATGCGTTAAGAACCCAGAAAGCGGTCCACGAAGAAGAAGATTCGACTTTGCGGGTACGCGTTTCGCGCGTCGATAAATTAATAAATATGGTTGGAGAGCTCGTTATCGCCCATTCGATGGTTATGCAGGATGATATCGTCAAATCGGGGTCTTATTATACTTTTTCAAAAAAAGTTTCACAGGCGGGTAAAATAGTGCGCGAACTTCAGGACCTGAGCCTTACCATGCGCATGATCCATTTTAAAGCCACATTTCAGAAAATAGCCCGTCTCGTTCGAGATCTTTCCGTCAAAAACGGTAAGCTCGTGGAATTCGTAGCTCTGGGTAAGGATACCGAAGTCGATAGAAATCTTGTGGAAGTTATAAACGACGCTCTGGTTCATATGATAAGAAATTCGCTCGATCATGGCATAGAAACGCCGGATGAACGCGAAGCGGCGAAAAAGCCGCGCAAGGGAAACATAACTCTTTCCGCATACAACATGAGCGGCAATATAGTTATCGAGATAGAAGACGATGGCCGGGGACTCGATAAAGCGCGCATAATAAAAAAAGCCATTGAAAGATCGATTATAAAAAGCGCGGATGGCATGTCGGACGATGACATATTCAACCTCATATTTCTTCCGGGTTTTTCCACAGCTGAATCTATCACGGATATTTCAGGGCGCGGAGTAGGCATGGACGTCGTTAAAAATTCGATCGAGGCCCTGAAGGGAAAGATCTTCATAAAATCAGTCTACGGGTTCGGATGCACGTTTACGATCAAGATACCGCTTACCATGGCTATAACGGACGGCATGCTCGTGCGTACCGGCGATCACAGGTACATAATTCCAACCGTCAACATTCAGATGAGTTTCAGGCCTTCGCCTGAATCGATTTCTACAGTTTCAGGCCGTGGAGAGATGGTCATGCTCAGGAAAAAAATGCTTCCGATCGTCAGGCTTCATAAAATATTCGGCATTGAAAAAGCTATAGAAGACCCATGTCAGGCGCTTCTCATGGTCATAGAGGACGGCGGCTTCAATTACGCTCTTCTCGTGGATGAGCTTATGGGACAGCACCAGCTCGTATCCAAGTCGCTGAGCGGCTCGATCGGCAAGGTGCCCGGCATTTCCGGCGGCGCGATACTTGGCGACGGGCGCGTCGGGCTTATTATCGATACTACCGCGATAGCGAAGTTCCACGAGCGGGGAAGCAATTTAAAATAGTTTTGAAAGGTCATTATAAATGAAACTTTTAATAACCAATGACGATGGTTTGCTTAATATAAAAGCTTCAGGCAGCCTCGACCAGAGGGGCGTCATAGACTTCAAGGAAATGTCCGGGAAATATTTCGACTTTGAAGAGAAAAAGATGAAATGTTTAAGCGATGCCGCATTATTTCTTGATAAGATAGATTTCATATCTTCGTCCGGGATCGGCCTTATTGTCCTTTTAAATAACATTCTTTCCTCATACAATAAAAACCTCTATATTTTAAAGTCTCCTCAATTTTTTAAAAAGATGACGGCCGTTTTAATGCTTGACCGTTATCTTAAATTCTGCGAAAGCATTGAAGAAGTTCGCAAAAAATAACGGATGTGAAAAAATATGACCAATATTTCAGAAACCGGTAATGAAAGAACGTTAAAAAAAGTCATGGAAAATGAAAGCGCATGCCCCGGCGGAAAGTTCTTGACTTTCTTTCTCGGCAATGAGGAATACGGCATTGAAATACTCAAAGTTCAGGAAATAATCGGACTTTTAGAGATCACTCCGGTTCCGAGAATGCCTAAATTCGTAAAAGGCGTAATAAATCTTCGCGGACACATAATTTCCCTGATAGATTTAAGGCTTAAATTCGATATGCCGGCGGTGGATTACGGTGAAATGACCTGCACTATCGTAGTCATGGCGGGAAACGTCATAATGGGCCTTATAGTTGATAGAGTTTCCGAGGTTATAGACATATCTTCAAACGATATCGAGCCGACTCCGGCTTTTGGAACGTTAGTCGACACTCGCTATCTTCTCGGCATTGGAAAGCATGCGGGAAAAGTTAAGCTGCTTTTAAATATAGAATGCGTTTTATCCGACGATGAGATGCAAAAAGTCATGGAGATCAATGAAAATTTCAATGAAAATGCCGGATAATCTTTATAAAACGAGGTACAGCTATTTTTTCGGGGAATAAATTAGACAATAAAAACGAGGTGTTTTGGTGATAGTCGGTAAATTGTTAGATAACATGAAAATGTATCAGAAATTCGGGTTGATCGTTCTTCTTTTTTTAATTACGTTATTCGCGCCTTTAAGGCTGCTCATAGAACAAAAAAATGTAGATGTCGAGTTCGCGGCAAAAGAGATAGCCGGAGTTGATTATATAAGGCCTTTGCAGGCACTTCTCGAGCGTCTGCCGGAGCACCAGGCGCTTGTTTCGCAATACGCCGACGGCGCCTCGGCGCAGGCGAGGGATGTCATAAAGGCCAGACAGCAATCGATTGACGAGGCATTCAAAATTCTCGAATCAATGGACCAAAAATATCAGGGTTATTTTAGCGCTTCCGATAAAATTTCTGATCTGAAAAATATATGGCAGGAGACCAAATTCGGGGTTCTTGCGTTGAAACCGGTTGAAAGCGATGAAATTCATTCCCAAATGGTCGCGAAAACCAGAGATATTATTTCATATGTCGGCGGCGCGTCCAATCTTATACTCGATCCCGGGTTTGACGCTTGCTGCCTTATAGATTCGTTCATTCTCAAAACGCCTCAGGCTGAAGAATTGACCGCGAAAGTTATGGAGCTTGGAACGGCCGCGGCTAAAAAGCATCAGTTATCCAATGATGACCGCGTACGGATCATTATCGGAACGACAAATCTGAGAGCCGCAATCTCCGAGCTTGAATCCGTCTTGAAAACGGCCGTCGCTAAAAATGCTTCCGGCAGGCTGAAACAGGTCATTGAACTGCCAGCGTCAGAAACTATAAGGGCGACCCGCGATTTCATCTCGCTGATAGATAAAAAAATAATATCCGAATCGACGGGCAGCGTATCTCTCGAAGAAATTTCAGGTTCAGGCCAAAAGGCGCTCGATTTTCAATTCAGGCTCCAGGCCCTTTCCTCGATCGAACTCGAGGGAATCTTAAAATCAAGGAGCGCCGAATTCTCCGCCGGAAAAAATTCGATGATAATGTTCGTCGCTATCATTCTTTTATTTGTATTTTTACTGGTTCACGTCATTTCAACGGGGATTTGTTCGCGTATCAAGGCGCTTTCAAGCGCGGCTTTGAGTGTCGCCGGCGGCGATGCCGGAACAGTTATTGAAACTGGCGCGAAAGATGAATTGGGAGAACTTTTCAATGCGATGAAAACCGTATCGGAAAATCTGAAAGAACATGCCGGAGTTATAGAGAGAATATCGGATGGAGATCTTTCGATAGATGTAATTCCCCGTTCCGAAAACGATGTCTGTTCACGAAATATTATAAAAATGTGCGCTACGGTTAAAAAACTGACGTCCGAAATAAAAGCGCTCGCGAGTTCGTCCGAAACCGGAGATCTTTCAAAGCGGGTCAATGGCGAAGAATATAAGGGGATATATCGCGAAATGTGCGTCGGGCTCAACAATGTTATGGCGTCGGCTGACTCAAGCCTTAAAAAGAGTACGGAGACTGAAGACGCCCTGCACGGTTCCGTTATGAGCATGGCCCTTAATATGAGCGACTATTTCGAGCTCCTCCGCCTGCTGAGCAACGGAAATTTCGAAGTTCTGGCTAATGAGAACAGCGGCGATGAAATGTTCGATCAGCTTGCCGTTGTGACCAATAAGACCGTTGGAATGATAAAGAGCTGGACGCTCGAGCTTGAAAAGATAATCGCTGGTATCCGTAACGGCGATCTTAGCGCGAGAGGAAATTCGGACGCGTTCGACGGCGACTGGAAAAGGCTTGTACAAGGCCTGAACGATCTTATTGAAGCGTTTACCGGCCCGCTCCATCTTACCACCGACTATCTCAAACAGATAAGCGAGGGAAATATTCCGGAACTTATCACCGTGGAATATAAAGGCGGGTTTAACGAAATAAAGAACAGCCTTAACACATGCATGAAGACCATAAACCAGCTCATCATAAAAGACGGAGGCTCCGTTCTTCAGGCCGCCGCTGAAAAAGACCTCGCCGTAAGAATGACAGGAGAATATCGGGGCGTTTTCAAGACGATGAAGGATAATATAAATACTCTCATTGAAAACCTTGATGAAGCGCTCCAGCAGGTCGCTCAAAGCGCCGACGACACAACGGCATTGACTCTCGAAATAAACGAAGGCAGCCAGGTCCTCGCCAATAACTCGGCCGAACAGGCCAGCTCTCTCGAGGAAGTTTCAAGCAGCCTTCATGAGATGAATTCCATGGCGAAACAAAATGCCGGAAACGCAAAGGAAGGCCAGCATCTGGCTGTTAGCGCCAGAGAAAGCGCGGGAAAGGGCGTCGACAGCATGAAGCGCCTCTCATGCGCGGTCGGGCAGATAAAAGATTCTTCAAATAAAACGGCAAAGATCATAAAAACGATAGACGAAATAGCATTTCAGACGAATCTTCTGGCGTTGAACGCCGCCGTCGAGGCCGCCCGCGCGGGAGACGCCGGAAGAGGATTCGCCGTCGTGGCGGAAGAAGTCAGAAACCTCGCCATGAGAAGCGCAGAAGCCGCTAAAAATACCGCTAAAATGATAGAAGATTCAGTTAATGATTCGGATAACGTCGTGGTTATAAACAACGAAGTGACCAAAAACCTCGAGGAAATCAATCAGCAGATCAATAAAGTCAACGTGTTTATGGAAGAGATCGCCGCCGCTTCGGAACAGCAGAGCCAGGGCGTCGAACAGATAAACGTCGCCGTCGCTCAGATGAACCATGTGACTCAGCAGAATGCGTCGCATTCGGAACAGTTCTCTCATTCCGCGGACCAGCTTTCAAAACTCACGGTCGGCCTTAACAAGATGGTCATGGGTTTTAATCTTAATCTCGGTTCCGCCGCCGGCGCGCCGAAAGCTCATAAAGTTGAAAAACTCCACATAGAAAGGCTTCATATAAACAAAATAAATGCCGCTAATAATGAAAAAATGACCGCTTCGAAAAAGACCTCCGCGAGAACGCCGTACGACGACCCTAAGAAACTTATTCCTTTCGATGATGACGCGGCCGTTCTCAAGGAGTTTTAAAAAAGATGAATTTAAAAGAGCTTAACGGTCCGCAATTTGATAAGATAATAAAATTGCTTTATAACATCTGCGGCATAGCCCTTGACGAAAGAAAAAAAATACTGGTTTCGTCAAGACTTCAAAAGAGGCTCAGGGAACTCGAACTGTCAAATTTCGATGAATACATCGACATTCTTGACAATGACGTGACCGGCGCCGAGCTTTCAGCGATGGTAGACGCTCTTACTACTAACGTTACGGGATTCTTCAGAGAATTGGCGCATTTTGAACTGTTAAAAAAGATAGTGCTCAGTCGGGGATTTGAGGAGCGGCAAAAACTAAAGATATGGAGCGCCGGCTGCTCGTCGGGCGAGGAAGCCTATTCGATCGCCATAACGCTTTGCGAAGTTCTTGGCGATTTTTCGCTGGCCGATGTCCGCATTCTGGCCACGGATATTTCAACGAGAATGCTTTCAACCGCAAAGGCCGGAGTATATGAGAGAAACGATATAAAGAACGTATCCTTGAATTTTATAAAAAAATATTTCAGGCAATGCGCCAACCCCGATCCCAATCATTTTTCGATCAAAGATTTCATAAGAAAGATCATCAGTTTCGCCAGGCTTAACCTTGTCGGAGACTGGGCGATGAAAGGCCAGTTTGACGTTATATTCTGCCGCAACGTCATGATCTATTTCGACCGGCGCGTTCAGGAGCGGCTATTAGAAAGGTTCTGGCGGATCCTGATGCCCGGCGGTTATCTTTTCATAGGGCATTCGGAAAGCCTGACGGTCATTTCGCACAGGTTCAAGTATGTCTGCCCTGGAGTTTATTCGAAAGAATAGAGGGTTTTAATTGACTAAAGTTTTGATAGTGGACGATTCAGCCGTTATAAGAAAAATTTTAACGGCCGAGCTTTCCCGGTACGACGATATTACAGTGGTCGGGAGCGCGCCCGACCCATATGTCGCGCGCGATAAAATAGCGCTGCTGGATCCGGACGTTATAACCCTCGATCTTGAAATGCCCCGTATGGACGGCCTTACCTTTCTTTCAAAACTTATGGCGCATTATCCCATACCCGTGGTTATAGTCACTTCATTTTCGGAAACCAGCAGAAAACTTGCGGTTAAAGCGCTTGAAATGGGCGCTATTGAAATCGTCGAAAAGCCCGAGCCGGCGAATTCAACCGCGGAATTTATTTCTTCGCTCATAAGGGCCATAAGGACCGCGGCGGCCTCAAAAGTTTCGAAGTTTACGCCCCGCTATGAGCTGCCCCACGCCAGAAAGGACCACAGGCATTTCAATAACGTTAAAAGCAGCCACAGGATAATAGCCATAGGCGCTTCGACCGGCGGGCCGCAGGCCATAGAGACGATCCTGAAGGCGCTTCCGCGTAATGTTCCGGGAATGGTCATGGTTCAGCACATGCCTGAAAAATTCACTGAATATTACTCTAAACGGCTTAACGAAATATGCGAGATGGAGGTACGTGAAGCTAAAGATTTCGATCAGCTTTCATCCGGGCTCGCTCTTCTCGCGCCGGGCGGGAAGCACATGATAGTAAGGCGCAGCAATAACGATTATTATGTGAGAGTCAAGGACGGCCTGATGGTGCACCATCAAAAACCCAGCGTTGACGTTTTGTTCGAATCGGTAGCGGCCAATGCCGGAGAAAACGCCGCCGGCGTAATATTGACCGGAATGGGATCGGACGGCGCCCGCGGTCTTCTTTTAATGAAAAGCGCCGGTTGTTATACCGTTGCGCAGGATGAGGCGACATCGATAGTTTTTGGCATGCCAAAAGAAGCCATAATGCTTGACGCGGCGGTCAGGGTCCTTCCGCTGAATCGCATCGCTCCAGCTTTAACAAGGCATTTCGATATTCAATGACATGCCGGGGTCATGCCCGTGACGTGATATCGCCCAAAAATTTTTTCATGAAAATGTCGCCTTCCTGACAATTCTTTTCGGGATGGAACTCGACCGCGAATATATACGGCCCTTCGATGTTTTCAAAAGCTTCTATGAGGCCGTCGTTCGACCATGCGAGAGGTCGCAGGCCCGGCGCGAGTTTGCGTACGCCCTGATGATGAAACGAATTTATTTTTATTTTTTCAGCCCTTAGAAGATCATAAAGGGAACTTCCGCGCTCTATTTTAATGTCGTGAAAGACGGCTTTTCGTCTGCGAATCGAGGTTTCATCAGCGTCCTCGAATTCATCGTGGCGGTGAGCTACCGCGTTTCCCAATTGAACCGGCAGATCATAATAAAGCGTTCCGCCCAGGCAGACGTTTATAAGTTGAAATCCCCGGCAGATGCCGAATATCGGTATTGACGCCGCGCGGGCTTTTTCAAAAAGGCTCCATTCGAGTTTGTCGAGTTCGGGATATTGTGGAGTTTCGCTGAGTTTTACGGCTTCGGAGATCTCGTTCGCCACGCAATAATTTTCAGGGCATAGATCGGCCCCGCCGGGAATGACCAGCCCGCGTATCTTTTCAAGCCCCAGCAAAATTTTCACGCGTTCCATTTCCGGATAAAAAGGAATAATAACGCCGCCGTTTCGCTCTATAAGCCGTTTATAATTTATCTCGTAGGCCGAATCCTTCGATTTGAATATAAGCCCTATATTTATTTTTTTTGACATTTCAACCCGCCGTTATTCATTAAATTACGCGTAAAGCACGCTTGATCCCAGCGGTTTTTTCAGGTCCCGCTTTTCCAGCTTTTTACCATTTTCCGCTGAAGCTCCGTTTCCGGGGACGGTATGAAAGACTTGACCGTTTTGGCCCGCAGCTCTTTTATTACGTCCAGGACGTTATCAGACGTTGCCAGGCCGTGCCTGATAAGGTAACATCCCACGACCGTTCCAGTCCTTCCGATGCCGCCCCAGCAGTGAATATAAACGCGTTTGTTCTTAAGCAGATTCGCGTCTATCTCATCGAGTATCTCTATCATTTTTTCGCTTGAGGGAATACCGAGGTCCTTTATCGGATGGCCGCTGAAGGTTATCTCGCGCTTCATTTTTTTCGCGATCTCTTTAAGCCTGTCATGGTAAGTGACGAACTTTTTGCCCGAATGGTTTTTTTCGCCGTCCTCCATTAGATCTATTATATGCGTTATACCGTAACGCAAAAGATAGGTGAGTTTCCGTTCGGCGGTTTCAGCATCCTCGTCTCCTGGATAGCATCCGGCCAGAAGTTTTTCCTCGTCAACCCAGTATGACCGGTCGAATGGCACTTCGGTTATTTCATCCAGTTCGTCATGCCGCATCGCTCGAACCTCTCCTTTTTAAAATTTATTTCTGCGCTCTTATTAAGAGGAATCCGGGTTCCTTCGAAAGTTTCTCGAACGTTTTGGGATATTTTTCGCGGCATTCGGGCACGGGGCGAGGTTCTAGGAATTTATCGATCTTAAATCCCGCTTCTACCAACGGCGACATTACCCCGCCCATAGGCCTTACGTAATATTTGACCTTGAGCGGGCCTCCGGCGAAGCCTTTCCATTCGTCTTCGATCAGCTCGGTTTCAAAATATCCTTTTTTATTGAACAAAAGATAATCGTTTATTGGGTGGTGTATTGAAAATATAAGCGAACCGTCTTTTTTTAATATCCTGTGAAATTCGAGAAATGTCGCGGCCCAGTCTTTTATGTAATGCATGATAAGGGATGCGACTATTATATCAACTGTCCCATCCTTGATTTCCGGCAGCGGTTTTGAAATATCGGCGAGAACGCATTTAATATTATTTCCGGCTCTTTTCCGGGTATATTCAAGCATTTTCCGGCTGGCGTCCAGGGCGGATACGCTGGCGCCTTTTTTCACGAGATATTCGGAATAAAACCCCGATCCGCATCCGGCGTCCATGATGTTTTTGCCGTCCAGTTTTTCCGGAAGAAGCGAGATCATGGCGGGCCTTTCATAATAGGCCGTGTAGGGCTTTTCGTCGACCGTGGAAAGATAATTTTCGGCGAACGGTTCGTAAGAAGTATCCGCGGCGCTGTTTAAAATATCCAGCTTCAGACTATCGGCCGGCGTGGAGCATGCTATATTATCCATAGGCTTCCTTTCGATTTATTCAATAATTAAAAATGGCGCGCGATACATTCGATGCCATGTCGCTTCATGTTACACCAAAACGTAAAAAATATCAATAAAGATTGAATAATTGCGAGAAAATTCATTGATTTATTAATGATAAATTGTTAAAATATGTTTAATGGTGAATTTTTGGTGAAAACAACGAAAGGAGTGCTTTAAAATATGAACCCTGGGAAAGGCGTTAATTATTTTGTCGATATGATAATTTTGATACTGACCGTTTTAATATCATGGAGCGGATTGTCGTTACAGATCGCGTTTCATATGCACAGAAACGATCCGGCTTTCATTTACATGCATTTTAATAAAATGGAGTGGCTTTTAATTCATAAAGGATTGAGCGTCGCCATTACCATCGGAATTATAATCCATATCGCGATGCATTCGGCGTGGCTGAAAAACGCCTTTAAGGATATGGCGTTTTTAAAATCCGGTTATAAAAACAAATCGCTTTTTTATTTATTCGCTTCGTTTTCCATTTCGGCCGCTCTTGGATTTATTTCGTGGCTCTTTACCGGGATTTTATCCGTCGGAGATCCCGGATTCCGTCATGGACTTATGGAATTTCACGAGAAAGTTTCGTATATTTTCGTGATTTTATTCGTCGTTCACTTCATTAAAAAGATAAAATGGCTATTTAATACGACAACTGAAATGATTTTCGTTAAAAAATAAAGGAAATAGCCGGTAAGAAAAGGATGAAAAAAATATGAAAGCTTGCCTGTATGTATTAAACACGTTAGCCGATTGGGAGATCGGATTTATCACAGCGGAATTAAATAGCGGCAGATATTTAGACAAATCTAAAGAGCAGCCAGCACTGATTAAGATCGGAAATACCATGGAACCGATAAAAACGATGGGCGGAATGCTTATTAAGCCGGATGAAATTATAGATAACATAAATTTTCAGGCGGGCGACCTGCTTATTTTGCCCGGAGCCGAGACGTGGCAGGACGGGAATAACCATAAAATTATGGAGATCGTTTCAAGATTAATTGGCGAAAAAGTAATAATAGCGGCAATTTGCGGCGCGACGATCGCGCTGGCTGAAAACGGGCTATTAAATAACAGGAAACATACCAGTAATGATCTGGGTTTTCTGAAAATGGTCTGCCCCAACTATTCGGGAAGCGATTATTATATAAATGAGCCGGCGGTCAGTGACGACAATTTAATAACTGCCACTGGGCTTGCGCCACTTGAGTTCGCCTATGAAATTTTAAAAAAGACTGGCGTTATGAGAAAAGATACGTTGAACGCATGGTATGGTCTATTTAAAACAAAAGAAGCAAAGTATTTTCAACAGATGATGGATTCATTGAAATAAATTGAAAGGCTAAAAATCGGCAGGCTTCGCGTAATGCGGCTTGAATAAAACTCGTATATTAACGAGGCGGTGAAGATAGGTTTATGAACACTGAAAAGTTAAGCGCGAAAGCTGTTTCGCTCATTGACGCTCTTGAAACGTCAAGGCATTGTGAAGTCGCTGCCGTTTCCGCGATCAAAAAAATATTGGCGTCCGAAAAAGATTTCGATTGTTATAAAATAAACGCTTTCAGGGTGGCCTTTGACGCCGGCGTAGAAAACTCCGATATGCTCAGGGCTTTTTTATATGCCACGAAGCTTGGTTTATTCGATCTCAACTGGGATATCCATTGTCCGTCCTGCCATGGAATACCGGATTACCACAAACATCTTATGGGCTTAAAAAAGACCGCTCATTGCGATCTCTGCGCCATCAATTGGGACCTGGACTTCGAAGAGCAGGTCGAGGTCACGTTTACCGTAAATCCGGATATCAGAAAAATTGAATATGCGGACTGGTCCGCGCGCCATGATTTCGCTTCTAAAATGCAGTTCCTCGACGATATCCTCAACCGTGAAAATCGCGATTTTACGATCGGAGCGTGCGTTTATAAAAATGACACCAAAACCTTCAGCGCGGACTTTGAACACGGCCGTTATATTTATTATATGCCTTCGCACATGGAACTGGGCGGCTTTCTCGAAGTGTCCCAGGCGCCGTCCCAAGGCGAGCAGAATTTCAACCTGGCCATATCCGCCTCGGGCAGGTTCGATATCCAGAGAATAAAGGCTTTTTCAGGCCGGATTAATTTTATCGTGACATCCGATTATCCGGATATGAACGGATTTCTCGTGAAACCGGTAGCGCCCAGAAACAACTGGGTAAGCGCCGCTTACGTCACTTCCCAGCAGGAATTTCGGGATCTTTTTTCAACGGAATTTCTCTCTCCCGACACTTCTTTTGCTATAAAAAATACAACTTTTATGTTTACCGATATAAAAGGCTCCACTGAACTTTATGAGGAAATCGGCGATTCCGCTGCGTTTGCCGCCGTAAAAGAACATTTTAAAGTCCTGATCGATATAATTAGAAAATATGAGGGCGGAGTGGTTAAAACCATTGGAGACGCCGTCATGGCGGCTTTTCCGGTAAATTCCAATGCGGTCGTCGCCGCCTGCGAGATACAGAGCCTTTTTTCATCATGCGTTTTCAGAAAGGGCGAGATAAAGGTGAAGATCGGTCTGCATCGTGGGGGAGCCATAACCGTTACGTCTAATAAGAGCCTCGACTATTTCGGGCGCACCGTGAATATTGCCGCCAGAGTTCAGGGGAAAAGCGACGCAAACGAGGTGCTGATGACCGAATCCGTGATCAACGACCAGGCAGTCCGGCATTATTTTTCCGTGCATAACTTCACGGCGCATGAGCATGAAGTGACGCTGAAAGGGATAGATAAGCCGATAATGGTTTTTTCGATAAATTTTGGCGGTGCGGTTAAATAGTCGATTGTTTTTCAAAATTTCCTGCGGCGACAAACCGTGAAATACTTGAAATTTTTGGCATGAAAAAAACTTTTTTAAAAAACTTTCAAATAATTTAAATTTGTGTTAGAATAATTTTGTTATGAATATAAATAATCTTAAAAAACTACTCTTTTTAAATATTGCGACCATCCTTTTATTAGCGGTATCTTTTATAGGCTATTCCGGTTATCTGACGGCTTCAGGCTTGATAATTCTATCGGTTGACGACAGGCTTATCGCCGGCGCCAACGCCGTTATTTCAATGCTGGGAGACGAGTTTCATTCCAGAATAGCGGATGAAAAGTCCATATCCGAAGAAGAACACATGAAAAACGTTATGAAACTTTCATCGTTTGCTTCGAAAAATGGCCTTGAATATATATATTCAATGATGAAATCCGGCGACAGATTCGTGTTCACTTCTTCGAGCGCGACCCGCGAGGAACTTGATAAAAAAACATTCGATAAATTTTACAAGCCGTATGATACTACGAGCGAGACTCTTCTCAAGGCCTTTAATGAGGCAACCGTAAACTTCGAGGAATTTCAGGATGAATACGGCTATTTCAGGTCGGTCATGATACCCGTTAAATTGCCGGATGGCAGAGTTTATCTTGCGGGAGCCGATATTTCCATCTCGGCTATTACCGAAAAAACGGATCGGATCTTAAAGGAAATAGTCATAAAAATGTCCATGATATTTCTGATATGTGCGCTCTTCATATATCTTATAATAAACCTTGTTTTTAAGCGCATTGAAATATTGAACGCGCCTAAAGCCTCCGAAACCGCAAAATAATTACCGGCCGCGTTTTGCGTCCGCTTCCCGCAGATGAAAAACTTTAAAAAGATTAAAAGCATACTACTTATTTTGGGCGTGCTGTTCGCGATGGTGTCGATCGCGGATAACGTTTCCGGCCGGGCGGGCAGAAGCAGAAGTTCCGCCAGCCGAAGCTACAGCAAAAGCAGCAGTTCGAGTTATAGCGGCAAAAATTATTCGAGTTACGGTAAAAGCGGTTCTTATGGCTCAAGCTACAATAGAACTTACGGTTCTGGTTACAACGCCAATAAAAATTCGGTTTATTCATCAAGCCGCCCTGCCATTTATTCAAGCGGATACGGCTCATCTCCTTATTCGGCGCCGCTTATCAGAAGGAGTTTTTTCGGCTTCAGTCGCGAAAATTACGGCGGCTCTTATTCGCCCAGATCAAGCCATGGCGCAAGTTACGGTTCCAGTAATTATTCAGGCGACGGTTCCTTCGGCTTCGAGGAATTGACGGGCCTGATAATTCTTTTGATCATGTTCCGACTATTCGTAGCTTTTATTTCTCTGTGCTTCAGAGCCGTTAAATATGTTTTTTTCATCATAATTTCGCCGTTTAGAAGCGTCGCCGTTAATCAGGGCGGTACGCTTTCACGAGCCGGCGTGGTCTCGTCCGGAAGTGAAATTCGAAATGATGATATCGAACTGCGCATAAGGGAGGTGTTTTTCAAGGTTGAGAAAGCCTGGGCCGAACGCGATCAGCGGATGGCATCGGATTGCATGAGCCCCCGGCTTTATGAAAAACACAAGCGCGATACCGACGAAATGATAGCCAATAATGAAATAAACGTCCTTGAAAACCTGAAGCTCATCGAAGTGCGGATAATTGAGTTAAACGACGGCCCGGCGATAGGCGAAAGCGCTATCGGAACCCGGAACTGCGGCAGATTATCCGCGTATATCAGGGCGTCCGTGGTGGATTATTTCATTTCGGCGTCCACGCGTGAATTAATAGACGGGGATCGCAATTCGCCGGAAGAATTCGCCGAGGTGTGGAAATTTTTAAAAGGCCCCGAAGACTGGATCGTCGACGAGATAATAGTCGAAGAATAATTTGCGAGGTGTTATGCGTAACGTCAAATACTGGGTTAGAAGCCGTTTTCAAAAAGCAGTATCGGCAGGCAAATCATTCACGTTAAGCTGCTGGGGATGGTCGGAAACAACGGTGGAGGAAGCCGCGGCTAAAGCGGAAGAGCGCTTGAGCATGGTTTTGGCGCGAGTTTCTTCCGGCGGCGATATCGCCGATTATCCATACGGCGCGAATCCCTTGCGCGAAATAGTTATACGCGAGGGTGAAGACGACGGAAATGGCGAACTGAATTTTATCGTCACCCAGAACTCATACGGATGCTATATTATCAATACATCCAGGATGATGTTCGTAGATATCGATATTTCATGCGAAGAAGCCGCTCCGTCAGGCGGGTCCCTAATTTCAACGGTTCTCGGATTTTTATTCGGGCCTCCCATCGTGAAAAAAGAAGCGTCCGGGTCCGCGGACCCGAGAGAAGTTTCCGAACAGGCTCATATAGAGCTTTTAAGAAAAATGGCGGAGTCCGATTCACGCTTCAGCGCTCGCGTCTATAGGACTTGCGGTGGCTTGCGCTATATAATAACCCATCGCGAATACGATCCGGCCGGCGAGGAATCCGTCAATATCCTGAAATCGCTGAAATGCGATCCGATGTATGTCCGGCTGTGCAGGCTTCAGAAAACCTACAGGGCCCGGCTTACTCCTAAAGCCTGGCGGTGCGGGGTTCCAAAGATACACATCAGCTATCCTTTTGAAAATAGCGGTTGCGAAAAAGCGCTTGACGAATGGATGAAGGAGTAT
Organism: uncultured bacterium; assembly: GCA_964545075.1. Taxonomy (GTDB): domain Bacteria; phylum Muiribacteriota; class UBA9980; order UBA9980; family UBA9980; genus DAOPXV01. The sequence goes on along the minus strand of CAZJFS010000061.1, from coordinate 7,560 downwards.
AACGCCGCTGGAAGCTCGCATGCCACATGCCGCTATCTTTGCACGGTAGGAAACGAAGAAATAAACAAGGCTTTTGAAGAAATGATAAAACTTCACGATGAGATCACCCGTTCCGATTCGGGCCTTAAGCTCGCATGAAAAAACATTCGACATGGGGTTTGAAAATAAATATCGAGGTTTAGCGATTTGGACTTTTTAAAAATGGCGAAGGATAATAACAAGGAATTGAAGGCATTGAAAAAAATCTATGTTTCAGCGCTTTCAGCTCTCAATATGGGCGAGGTAAAAAAAGCGACCAGGAAATTCGACGAGGCCATGGACGCGATAATCGATAGCGGCGTTTCGGACGCCGCGCTGGAAGCTGAAATATATGAAGGGCTCGGCCGGCTCAGTTCATTGAAAGCCAGATTCGCCGACGCCTTCGATTATTTTGAAAAGGCCCTCGGTATCCTTCAGCGCCCGCCGCGAAACATTAAAAGCATAGCCCGGGCATATAATTATTTCGGCCAGGCGTATTATTTTTCCGGCGATTATGAGGCGGCTTCCAGATATTACGATATGGCTTTAAATATAAGCCTTTCAGAATGCGGTCCCCGCGACGCGCTCACCGCCCAACTTTATAATGATATCGGCGTCTTGCTTTTAAAACGGGGAAAGTTCGAAGGCGCGAGCGATATGCTTAAAGAAGCGCTGGAGATAAGAACTGAGATTTTCGGCGGGTCGGATCCGGCTACGGCCGCTACATATAATAATCTTGGCGATTTTTATCTCGACGTTCAAAAATACGCCGAGGCTTTCGAATTTTTTGAAAAGGCATTGAATATAAGGTCGGCCGTTCTGGGCGAAGAAAACATATATACCGCGACGACGTTAAACGACATTGGCGACGTGCATCTCGAACTCGGCGAATATGAAGAAGCCCTTGAATATTACGGACGCGTCCTCGGAATAAGGATAAAAAAATTCGGCAGGCGCCATCCGGCCATAGCGACATGCTACAACAACATGGGCCTTGTTTATTCCAACCTTGGCGATTATAAGAAAGCGCTCAGATATCATCGGCGCTCGCTTGAAATAAAACTCGCGGCCTTCGGAGAAAAGCATCCCTACATCGCGATCACTTATCACAACATCGGAAGCGCCTACCTCGATTTTGGCGAATATGAAAAAGCGCTGGAATATTTCGAACGCTCGCTTGAAATGGACATCTCCCAATACGGCGAATCCCATCCTAAAATAATGGAAAGTTATAATCATATGGCGGAAGTGTATATCGGGCTTCAAAATTATGACGCCGCCGTTAAATGTTATGAAAAGGCGCTTGCGATAGCCACGTCCAACCCCGGAATCGATGAACTCGACGCGGCCGCAATCTATAACGGGCTCGGAAAAATTTATTGCGACGCCGGCGATCATGAAATGGCTTTCGAATATCTTACAAGGTCTCTTAAGATAAGATCGGCAAGGCTGGAACCCGGCCATCGCGACGTTTTGCAGAGCTGTTTCAATATGGGCGCCCTCTATATAAAAAAAGGCGAATATGAGACCGCCGCCGATTTTTTTATTAGAAGCATATCCATGGAAAAAAAAGACGTCTCTTCGAATAATCATATTTTTGAACAGATATCGGGCTCATGCCTTATCGGAATGCTCCGTTACCGTTCGGCGAATTACGGCGAGGCGCTTGCGATGTTTGAAAGAGGACGGGCCGCCTGGCATCGCCTTTCCGGAACCGGCGGCGGGGAAACATCGGAATATTCGGCGTACATTGATATAATTGACGCCTACATAAACGCTATAAGGAAGAAATATCATGAAGAAAAAGAAAGTTAAAAAATTTAATCTGGTAAAGGCGGTTAAAAGAGTCGCGCGCGATAACGCCAGGGGAATGAACCTCGTCACGAAACCGCATAGCGAAGAAGGCTACGACAGGAAGCTCGAGAAGAAGAAATCGGCGAGAGTCATCGACGAGGAAATTAAGAACATCAAATAATAATTAATAAAAATGGAGACTCTAATATGCATATAGGCGTTTATAATCTGGTATCACCGGTCCACGACTCAGCGGTTATCGATAAAAGTCTCGCGGATTTCATAGGAGGCATCGAAAAATCACTCGGAAGCGGTCTCGTCGCCATTCCCTTGAGCGAGGTTGAAAAGGCTCCTATTTCAATTATTTTCGTTAAATCAGGAGGAACGGAATACGAGTTCAAAAAAATATATGAACGTATAAAGCCGCCGTATTTCCTTCTTACGACCAATCTTCACAATTCGCTTCCGGCGGCTATGGAGATACTCGCTTTCATCAGGGCAAAAGGCCTTCGGGGCGAGATAATTCACGGCAGCGCGTCTCAGGCGGCGGCTCGCCTTAAAACGATAAAGGCCGTATTTGACGCGAAATCGTCTTTCAAAAAAATGAAACTCGGCGTTATGGGCAATCCTTCGGACTGGCTTATAGCTTCTTCGGTCGATTACAAGGCCGTCAAAAAGTTATTCGGCATCGAGCTCGTCGATATTCCCATGAAGGAAGTGCTGGCCGAGATCAAGAAAGGCCACGACGTCAACTCGCCCAAGGAAATCGAGATACTGAAAAAGGGCTTCAAACCTGAGGCGCTTAAAGGCGCGCTCAACATTTATGAGAGCCTTAAAGCGTTATGCGAAAGGCACAATTTAAAGGGATTCACGCTCAGGTGCTTCGATCTGCTGGATTCGGTTAAAAACACCGGATGCCTGGGGCTGTCGCTTTTAAACGGCGAGGGCTTCGTAGCGGGCTGCGAGGGCGACATACCGGCGATGCTGTCGATGCTCATCCTTAAAACTCTTTCTAAAAAGCAGGTTTTCATGGCGAATCCGTCGTCCATAGACGCAGGAGAAAATTCCGTCGTAATGGCCCATTGCACCGTCCCACTCGATATGACCGCGAGCTATAAATTTGAAAGCCATTTTGAATCGAGGATCGGCGTCGGCATAAAGGGACTTATTCCAGAGGGCGAAGGGACCATATTCAAGCTTTCATCGAACCTTAAGGAGTTTTTCGTTTCGCCCGCCGTCATAACTAAAAATCTCGACCTGGAAAATCTTTGCAGGACGCAGATCGAAGTGAAGGTCGGGCGCGGGACCGATTATTTCCTGAAAAATCCATACGGCAATCATCATATAATCTGTAACGGCGACCATACGACCGTGGTCGAAGAGTTTTTCAGATAAATCCAGCCTCGCGTCATGCGTATCGAAAGGAAATCAAATGTATTTTGGAATAGGCATAGAAAATAGCAAAACATACCATAACCTCGGCATATTATGGCGCTCGGCCGAAAATCTCGGCGCCGATTTTATCTTCATCGTCGGCCACCGCTACAAAAAGCAGCCTTCCGATGTTTACAGCACGTTTCAGCGTATTCCGCTTTTTCAGTATGCCGACCTGGATGATTTTTACGCCCATATTCCATACAGCTGCCGGCTCGTAGGCGTCGAAAATTCCGCGGATGCGACCGACATCCGCGAATATAAACACCTTGATCGCGCGGTCTATCTGCTCGGTTCAGAGGACAACGGAATGTCGCGCAAGGCGCTCGACATGTGCCATGAAGTCATTAAAATTCCGTGCTTCAAGGGATGCTATAACGTCGCCGTGACCGGAAGCCTGATAATGTACGACAGACTTATGAAAAAAGAAAAATAACCGGTATCCGGGAGCGATTGAATAATTTTCATTAAAGTGATATAATAATACATGAAATTTTTAAATTAAATCGGAGGCTGACAATTATGATAAAAACCTTCAGGTCTCTATTTATAAGTTTAATGATCTTTTTGATGATCCTAAACATCACCGTTATTACGGGATTCTGCCAGCAGTCCGCCGTTAATTCGCCGGCGGCGGCGTTTGAGGACATCGCTTCTAAATTCGGAGCGGCTTCCACAACCGCGCGGCTTTTGACCGATAACGTCGAGGCGTGGTACGCGCGATGGTATATAATTTCAAACGCTAAAAAAACGATAGACGCCACATCCTTCATAGTCGATCGCGACGTTTTCGGAATGGCTCTGCTCGGACTTTTACAAAAAAAGGCGAAAGAGGGAGTAAAGATCAGGTTCATGATCGACGCGCGTGGGGCGGGCGATCTGGCGAAAAAAATGAAAAGTCAGGACTACCTCCAGGAACTCGTTGAATTGCCGAACGTCGCCATTCATGTTTATAATCCTTTAAGCAGTAACGTCATCAGCCTTTTCTTGAATCCGAGAAATATATTGTGCTCCAACCATGACAAGATCATCATTGTCGACGACGAATGGTCAATAACGGGCGGTCGCAATATAGCGCGAAATTATTTTATCGATGCCCGCGATTTTCCGAACGATACGTACCAGGATACCGACGTATTGCTAAGGGGAAAGGAAACCGCGGCCAAGCTTAAAGTCGCGTTTGACGAGGAGTTCGATTCTCACAGCGTGTTCAACGTTAAAAAGGATTTCTTCGGAAACTGGGTTTCCCGCTCTTCGGAACTCGAACTTATAAGACAACTCATGGAAAAATATATGTTAGGGATGGGGCTTATCGATAAATCATCGTTAAGCGACAAGGCCCTGATCGAAAGCATTGAAAAATTCGGCGGCGAACTTTCGAGATATAAAAACCTTCAATCATACGTAACATACAGGCCGTTTTTCGGCGACAGATCTTGTCCGGCCGTGATCCTGGATAAGCATTCGTTCAAGGGCACGCTCAATAATATAACTCCAGCGGTCGTCGAACTGATCAAAAGCGCTCGCAGCGAGATCATTATCCAGAACCCTTATTTCGTCGTTACCGACGAAGCCATGAAGGCTCTTCTCGAAGCTGATTCGCGTGGCGTCAAGATAATCGTACAGACCAACAGCGCCGAATCATCTGAAAAGCCTTTTACTCTGGCTTTTTTCGTAAACGAATGGGAGAAACTGCTTCTGAAACTGCCAAATTGCAGGATTTTCGCGTTCAAAGGCCTCGGAAAGCTCCACTCGAAAGTTTTTGTTTTCGACCGCGAGATCGCGATAGTGAGCTCTTATAATATGGATCCGATGAGCGAACAGATAAATTCGGAGATCGCCGTCGCGTTCAACTCGAAATCTTTTGCGCAAAGATCGGCTTTGCGCATTCTCGAATCGATCGGAAATTCGGTTGAATATAAGATGAGGATCGGAAAGGACGGGAAACCCGTTCCGACTTTCGGACCCGAATCTCATACGGCTCCTGAAATATTAAAAAAATTGAATATGTTTTATAAGCTCTCGTTCCTGCGCCCGCTGATATAAAATAAGAATAAAAGTTCATGGAAGGGATGGGTCTGGTGGCCCGGCCGGTCTTCAAAACCGGTAGGACTCAGAAATGAGTCTGGAGCGTTCGATTCGTTCCCCTTTCCGCCATAAATATTTATGCGTATTCCCGGCCTTGTTTCGAACGAAGAAACTATTGAAATATTAAAAAAGTTTCTTTTGCTTCCTCTCGGAGCGAACGCAAATTTCAAATCCGTAAAATTAAAACTGCTTCCGATTAAATCGATCGTCACGAAATATTTTCATTCGTTGAATATATTGAAGTTGAATAAAAAAACCTGGAGGCCGGATAATGGATATCGTACAGCATAATAAACAGGCATGGACAAATGAAGTCGAGATCGGAAATCAATGGACCAGGCCGGTCGATTCTCAGGCAATTAACGACGCCCGGAACGACTCGTGGCGTCTTTTGCTCACGCCGACTATTTTCGTGCCCCGTGAATGGTTCGGAGATGTTAAGGACCGGGAAATACTTTGTCTTGCTTCCGGAGGCGGCCAGCAGGGTCCGATACTTTCAGCGGCCGGCGCGGTTGTAACGGTTTTTGATAACTGTCCGGCGCAATTGGAAAAAGATAAATATGTCGCGGAAAGGGACTGCCTGAAAATCAAACTCATGCAGGGTGACATGAAAGATCTGTCCGCGTTTGAAAACGAATCATTCGATATTATTTTTCATCCGGTTTCCAACTGTTTCGTTGAAAACGTAGAGATCGTATGGAGCGAATGCTTTCGGGTGTTGAAAAAAGGCGGTAGATTGCTGACCGGTTTTGGTAATCCGGTTACTTATATTTTCGATCTGAAGGCCATGGACGAAGAAAAAATTTTCAAGGTCAGATATAAAATTCCATATTCGGATATCGAACAGCTCCCGAAAAATGAATTAGATCAAAAAATCAAAAACAAAGTTCCTCTGGAGTTCGGCCATTCGCTGGATTCGCAGATCGGGGGGCAGATAAAGGCGGGCTTTAGCATCAACGGATTTTATGAAGACATTTCAAACTACGATCCGCTGGATTCATATATAAAAACATTTATCGCGACGCTTGCGGTAAAAAATTAACATTGTGATGAACTTATCGATATTATTTTATATTATAAGGAAAATAACATTATGAGAATATTAGTCGACGCTGACGCGTGCCCCGTTAAAGAAATAATAGTGAGAATCGCCAGTAAATATTCAATCCCCGTATTTATGTTCATAGACACGAGCCATGTCTTAAATGACGGCTATTCAACCGTCGTTACGGTCGATCAGCACGCGGATTCGGTCGATTACGCCATCGTCAACGGCATAAAAGCCGGCGATATCATCGTTACGCAGGACCATGGGCTGGCCTCGCTCGCCATGTCGCCGAAAAATTTCGTTATCAATCAGAACGGATTTATATATGATAATTCTAATATAGATTCGTTGCTGAGCTTCAGGCACGAATCAGCTAAGATAAGGCGCTCGGGCGGCAAAACGCCGAATCCGAAGAAACGCACGAACGAAGAAGATGAAAAGTTTGAAAAAGTTCTGATAGAGGTAATAGAAGGAGCTAAGCCGAAATGAAGCTGACGTTGAAGTTAACTCTATTCATATTTATTTTTTCGTTGATCTCCGTGATTCCGGCTTTCGCGGCTTATGATCCGCTTTCGATTCCGGCGGGTTTCAAGCCCGAGATAGTCGATCTTACGGTCACTGACGTTAGCCGCAAGCGAGATATTCCGATACGCTTATATCTTCCGGCCGCTAAGGCGCCGGCGGCGGTGGTCATGTTCAGCCACGGCCTGGGCGGCTCGCGCGAGGGAAACGTATTTCTCGGAGAACACTGGTCCGCGCGGGGTTACGCCGCTGTTTTTATCCAGCATCCGGGAAGCGACTCCTCCGTCTGGAAAGACAAACAAAAATCGGAACGGCTCGCGGCGCTGAAGGAAGAGGCGAATTTTCAAAACTATATTCTCCGCGTAAAAGATGTTTCCGCCGTCCTCGATCAGCTTGAGATATGGAACAAAACCTCCGGTAACGCGCTTAAAGGCCGGATGGATCTTAACCGCGCCGGCATGTCGGGGCATTCATTCGGCGCCGTTACGACGCAGGCGGTCAGCGGCCAGAGCTTCATTCGCGGCCAGATATTGACCGATGCGCGCATAAAAGCGGCGGTCGCCTTTAGTCCGAGCGTTCCAAAACTGGGCGATCCCAAAAAGTCTTTCGGTTCGGTGAAAATCCCCTGGATGTTAATGACCGGCACCAGAGACTCC
>CAZJFS010000060.1:0-23426 GCA_964545075.1 uncultured bacterium | reverse complement strand
TTAAAAAGCCGACCGCTGCAATGACATATTTAAAAAGAAATATCAGAAAAGCCGCGAGTTTCAAAAAAGCCTGACCAGATACTCAAACACTTTAAACCGCGTTCCGATAAGTTCAGCCATAACGAAGCCGGTTCCGCCTGAAATCGCCATCACATCATCACGCGCCTCTCAACCATGCCGGCTCCGGACCGGCCGCGACAAAGCCAGGAATCGGTCAAAAGCACCGAAAAATTTGGAAAGCGGCATCCGAACGAAAGCTGCTAACGGTGACCTGGACCGAAGCCATAACGTTATACGCAATAGGTATATCATTTCCAATTCCATTGACGGCGCGAGGGTTCTTCCCGGCGGCTGATCATAACGCATAAGCGGAATTTTTACGCCCGGCCTGAAACACGGTTCAAAAAAACTGATACGGCAACCGCGCTATAGTCAACTTCAATCGTCCCGCGAGTGGATGCGGATGCAATGCCCGGAAAAAATTAAGATTGAAATAAAGGGCGCTTTGAATTATAATATCAGCGCATGCTTAATATTTAAAAGAAAGGCGACGCTATAATGATATACGGAACGGGTATCGATCTTGTAAAAATATCCAGAATGAACGAAAGTTTGAACCGCACGGAAGGCTTCGCCGGCCGCGTATTCACTCCGGCCGAGGTCGCTTACTCAAGCTCAAAAGCTTATCCGGCGCAGCATTTCGCCGCTAACTTCGCGGTCAAGGAAGCTTTCATAAAAGCTTTTAAAATGAGCCTTTCCAATGGCATGAAATTCCACGACTTCGAGCTTTTACATGACGAGACAGGTATGCCGTATATCCATCTTTCGGGCGCCACTAAAAAATTATTCGATGAAAAAAAGCTTTCAGCCGTCCACGTCAGCATATCACACGACGCCGATTACGCAATAGCGACGATCGTTATTGAAGGGATATGAGCGCATGACGCAAATCAATCTTATAACCAACGCCGATGATTTCGGCCTTACCGAGAGCATTTGCGACGCCATAGAAACCGCTTTCAGAAAAGGCATTCTCACCTCTACCACGCTTCTGGCATCGTCCGCCCACTCGTCTTATGCGGCGGCTATCGCCCAAAGAAATCCGGGCCTCTCGGTCGGGGTTCATCTGCAACTCGTAGCGGGCGAACCGGTCACGGCCGATCTTTCGAAAATCGGCACGCTCATTACCAAAAACGGCAATTTTTATCCCGGATACCTTGATTTTTTCAAAAGCTGGCATCTCGGAAAAATATCGGCGTCCGAAATAAAGACCGAGCTTATAAACCAGATCAAAAAGATAATGGCTCTGGGCATAACGCCGTCGCACGCCGACTCCCATCAGCACGTGCATATGCACCCGTCGCTTCTGCCGATATTCATAGACGCGCTGAAAGAGACCGGCATCAGGAAAATGAGAGATCCGGTCGAACCCTTTAAAATTTCCCTCCATAAGGGAATTGCCGTTTCGAAAGGAAACGCAATAAAGATATTTTTCATGAACCCTTTTTATAAAAACTGGTTTCGCAAAAGAATGTCCGCGTCAAAGATATTATGCCCCGACTCGTTTTTCGGCCAATTTTATTCCGGCGCGATGACGGAAGACAAGGTCGCCGCTTTCATAGACTATCTGGAACGAAGATATAACGCCAAAGGCAAACATCAGCAAAACTCAATATTGGTGGAACTAATGACCCACCCCGGATCGTCAGCCTCGGAATATGAAAACATACCGGAATGCGACGCCGACTTCATGAGATACAGATGGGCCGATGAATTTTCAATGCTTCTTTCGCCCGCGTTGAAGGAAAAGATAAGCGAAGCCGGAATAAAGCTTTGCGGCTATTAACAAGACGTTAAGATCAATCCGAAAGTTTCACCCGGTCCGCTTCGCCGGGGCATACGTTTCTATTTTTCGGCGCCGCTTAAAAAATCATATAATGTTTTGTTGAGTTCTTCGAGCCGGAAAGGCTTCGATATGAAATTCTTGAATCCGTACTTCTTATAATCGGCCGTGACCGGACCGTCGAAACATCCGCTCAACACCAGGATAGAAGCCTCAGGATCTATTTCAATTATTTTAGCGGCCGCGTCGATCCCGCCCATACCGCCCGGAACGGTAAGATCCATAAGCAAAAGATCGAAAGGCCTTCCGGCTTCTTTTTCCTTTTTGAAAATTTCAATCGCTTCATTTCCATCGCAGGCCGTCGATACATCCAATCCCCATTTCATAAGGATCAGGCGCACCGTGTCTCTGATATCGATCTCGTCGTCCATTATAAGCACGCGGCCCGAAAGCATCTTGAAGATTTCAGCTTTTCTGGGCTTTTCATCCGAAGAAGATTTTTCCGCGGCCGGAATACAAATATTGACCGTGGTTCCCACCCCGGGGCTGGATTCGACATCGACGGAGCCTTCGTGATTCTTGATTATGGAATATACCGAAGCCAGGCCCAGGCCATTGCCTTTAGCTTTAGTCGTGAAATATGGATCGAAGATCTTGTCCATATTTTCCGGAGGTATCCCGATGCCGGCGTCCGATATGGAAACTTTCACGTATCTTCCGGGTTGAAGCGCCTTATGACCGGCTCCCATCGTAACGTTAGACGCAATAGCTTTGATGGTCCCGCCGCCCGGCATGGCCTGTATCGAGTTTATCGCCAGATTCATGAAAACCTGATTCATCTGGCCTTCGTCTATATTGGCCATCCAGAGGCCGTCCGCTATTGAAACATCGCACTTTACGCAGGAACCTCTGGCCGAAAATTCCAGCGAATTTTTCAATATTTCGTCAACGCCCGCTATCCTTCTAAGGGGCTTTCCGCCTCTGGAGAAAGTAAGAAGCTGGGCCGTAAGTTCCTTCGATCTGAAAGCCACGTCTTCCGTGCGTTTAAGTATCTCAAGGAGCTTATCCTCCTTGTTCGCGTACATACGCGCGAGAGAAAGATTGGTTATTATCGCGGTGAGAAAATTATTGAAGTCGTGGGCGATCCCGCCGGCGAGAACGCTGAGCGAATCGAGCTTGCCGATCTTCACGATCTCGGCTTCCATTCGCTTGCGCTCTTCTATCCGTTTTTTCAGCTCATCATTGGCGAGAGCCAGTTCGGCGGTGCGATCGGCGATTTTAGCCTCCAGCTCTTCGTGCGCCAGGCGAAGTTCCGCCTCGACTTTTTTGATTTCGCTTATATCAAGTATTATGCCGCGGAAGCCGGCGGGAACGCCTTCGGTAAAAACGGCGTACGAATGAACGATGGCCGGAAACGTGCCGCCATTTTTACATTGCATGACGAACTCATCTCCGGCCGGTTTCGTTCCGCGGGCATTTCCTAAAATTTCACTGAAGCTCTTCCTCGCTTTAGGAACATATTCCGGAGCCAGAACGTCAAAGACGTTTATCCCTTTTTCGAATTCCTCGCGGGTGTATCCGAACGCTTTATAGGCCCAGCGATTAACGAAAGTGAGCCTGCCGGACGGATCGCATTCATAAACGGTTTGAGGAAGCGAATCCGCGAATTCACGGTACTTTTGCTCGCTTTTCAAAAGTTTTTCCGCCGATATATTTCTTTCAGTAACGTCACGCGCAATACCATGCAATTCGACCGGAACGCCATCCTTATATTTGAGCCGGGCGCTTATTTCAAAGGTCATGATACGCCCGGATTTGCTTTTCACGTTAACCTCGTATCTGTCTTTATAACTCGAGCCTTTTATGTGAAGCCCGATCTCTTTCTTTAAGATATCGGCGTATTCCGGCAGCAACAGATCAAAAACGCTAAGTTTCAGAATTTCTTCGCGGGAATATTCCAGTATGGTTTCACACTTTTTGTTTATCGACAGGAATTTGCCATCCAAATCGACTATATAAATAATGTCGCCGGCCAATTCAAAAAGCTCGCGGTAGCGTTCCTCGCTTTCGCGTAACGCGAATTCGGCCCTGGTTCTTTCGGCGAATTCAAGCTTCAGCTGGTTCGCCGGCCTCATATCGCACAAACATACGACCAGTCCGAGCGTATCATTGAACTTATCGTAAACCGAAGAAAGAGAGGCTGAAACGGGTATCCTGCCGTAAAGCTTCGAGTTGAACTCGGCCTTGAAATCAACCGGTTTTTCAAGCGGCTTGCCGGCCGAAGCAAAAACCGCATCGAGCGAATTCGAAATCATGAAGCCGCGGGCGCTATGATCGATCACTTCGGCTTGCTCATAACATCCCAATTCGAAAAACCTGGCGTTAGCCTTAACGATATTGCCATGAACATCCGTCAGAAAAAGAATGTCATTCACCTTGGAAATAATAGCGTCCGAAGCCGAACGCATGGTAAGATCCATAAAGCGGTATTTATTCCGCGCGTGCCAGATGCCGGCGATCCAGATAAGAATAACGACGTGCGAGACAAGCGGAAGATCAATGGGCTTGAATAAAGGAATTATAATGTCGGTGACGGTACCGATCGCCAAAACAATAATCGCCGTGGTGGTTATCACGCGCGATTGATTTTTTTCCTTGTTTAAATTTGAATTTTTACCCCACCGCCATGCCAGCCAGATGGAAAAAAGAGAGTAACCAAGATAATAAATATTGAAAAGGCCGAACAACACGAAACTTCCGTTATTCATCATGGTCCAGGCGCCATAACCGGTCCTGAAAAAATCGATGTCGGCGCCAGGCGTCCTTGAAAAAAAATCAAATATGAAAAAAAAAGCCGGAAGATAAACCGCGGGGAAAAACAGCCGCGATCTTATCGCCTTATCCCTTCCGGTCATCTTCATGAAAAAATGAAGCATAACGGGCGGGAAAAACGCCCAGCCTATGAACGAGTATTTGCACCATTGAAAGCAGAGTTCCTTCGTTTCGGCGCCATAAAAAAAAATAAAGAAGAAGCTTCTTACGGCCAGCGCCAGACACATCAGCGTGAACACTCCGCGGAAACGGAAACGGCCGGGCAGCGAGTGTAAGATAAAATGAAAATATATTAAAAATGCCGTCAGCGACAGCATTGAAAAAATATTCATAACCTCACGAACCAGTTATTTCACCGCGAAGGACGAAATTGTATCCTTCCGTGATCTTAAGGTTGACGAATTCTCCGATAAGATCTTTTTTAAGGCCTTCGGGGCGAGGAACTATCACGACATGATTATCGAAGGTCCTCACCGAATATTCGTCGGGATTTTTCGGAGCTTCCCCTTCGACTATGCCTTCGTGGAGTTCTCCGGCCATATTTCTGTTGATATCGAAAGTTATGTTCATCTGAAGCTCGATAAGTTCCTCGAGCCTGGCTATACGCTCTTTTACGGGCACGGCGCCGTCGATCGAAAGGGCGTGCGTGCCTTCGCGCTCCGAATAATAAAAAAGATAAGCCGAATCGTAACGCACCAATTTTAAAAGCGATACGGTTTCCTCGAAATCTTCGCGCGTCTCCTGGGCGAAGCCCGCTATAACGTCGGTAGTAAGCGAAACCCCGGGGATTTTAGCCCTGATCTTTTCGATCAGCGAAAGGTAATGTTCGCGGGTGTATTTGCGGTTCATAAGCTTTAATATCTTCGAAGACCCGGACTGGAAAGGTAGATGAATGTGGGGAGCGATATGAACGCCTTTCGCCATGACATCTATCAGCTCGTCGGACAGGTCCTTCGGATGCGATGTCGTATAACGCAAATAAAACCTTCCCGGCATTTTGTCTATCGCCGCGAGAAGCTCCGGAAAGCTTCTTCCCGCTCCGCCATTATAGGAATTGACGTTCTGCCCCAGAAGCGTTATTTCCTTATATCCGCTCTTTATAAGCTCTTCGACCTCGCCGAGTATGACTTCGAAGGGCCTTGATTTTTCACGGCCGCGCGTGTGAGGAACGACGCAGTAAGAGCAAAAATTATTGCAGCCTCTCATTATCGTCACGAAAGCCTTGAAATTCGATTCTCTCGAGACGTCCTGCTCGGGCAGATCGTCTCCGGTGTTTTCAAAATTCCCGTATATTCCGGCTCCGCGGAACCTGCTCTTCAATTTTTTATCGCCTTCGAGCTTTTCCATCTGGCGTTTTTTCCTGTCGACGACCTTAAAGGCCTGTTCTATTAAAAGCGGCAGCTCGCCAATGGATTGCGGCCCGAATACCAGGTCGACGAAAGGGGCCTTTTCAATTATTTTTTCCTTTTCTTTTTGGGCCATGCATCCGCAAATGCCTATTAAAAGAAGCGGATTTTTCTCCTTCAGGTGCTGAAAATTCGAAAGCCGGCCGTATACTTTTTCCTCCGGGCGGGTCCTGACCGCGCAGGTGTTGACGAGCAAAAGATCGGCGGAATTCATATCCTCGATCTCTACGAATCCCATCTTTTTCAGTACGCCGGATATCATCTCGCTGTCGGCCGTGTTCATCTGACACCCGTAGGTCAATATCTTGAATTTGCGCTTATCTTGCATTCATGCTCCTTTATGAAGTTGAAAATCTTCGCCGTAACATTCGAATTCTTCTCGACGATCTCGAGTAATTTCTTGCCGCCAAGCGATATCAGCATGGCTTTTTCAGGATCCATTATCTTTAGAAGCGCGTCGCTAAGGCCACGCGCGTCGCTAAATTCCAATATTATCTGCGATGTTTTGAGTTCGTTCGCAACGTCCCTGAAGTTTCGCACGCTCGGGCCGAAAAGAACGGGAATACCGAACACAGCGGGTTCGATTATATTGTGGCCCCCGACGTCATTTTTACAGAACGTTCCGCCGACGATAGCGGCATCCGCCATCGAATAAGCGCTCATCAGATACCCCATCGAATCTATGATGAGAACGTCCAGGCCTCCAGCGCGGGTTTTGCCCGGCTCGAAGCCATCGCGTACAGCCTCTTCTGAAAAAAGCCCGGCCCTGTGGTTTTCCGGCACAAGCAATAATATCTGCCGCGCCCTTGATATGTTTCGCGGGGCTATGACGCACAACATCCTTTTATCCGGATGTTTTTCTAAAACGTTTTCAAGAGCGCCAAGGATAATCTCTTCCTCATCCTCATGCGTGGAGCCGCAGACCAGCGTATAATCATGGCCTTCGCCGAAAAAGGACTTCACCTTATCATAGAGCACCGCATTCTTTTCACGGTCGGCGAAATTCTGAACGATATCGAATTTCATATTCCCGATAACGCTTACCTTTTTTTCATCGGCGCCCATGGCGATTATGCGGCGCGCATCCTCGCCGCTCTGCATAAAAAACAGTTCGAAGAAAGAAAGCAGCGATGCCGTAAAATTTTTAAGTCTCGAGTAAAAAGCGAGTGTTTTATCCGAGATCCTTCCGTTGAGAAGATAAATCGGAATGGCCCTCATCGCCGCCGCCAATATAAAATTAGGCCATAGATCGACCTCGAGTATGTAAACGGCGACCGGCGATATGCGTTTTAAAAAGGAACTCGTAAAATAATAAATGTCGACCGGGAAAAAAAGCGGAAGAACGCGATTTTCAAACTGCATTTTCTCCGCCTCGGCCAAACCGTCCGGCGACGTAGTAGTAAGAGCGAACACCGCTTTCGGGTCGGTTCTTAATATGCGCGCCATGGCATATTTCGCGAGCTTTATCTCGCCAACCGAAACGCCGTGTATCAGATAAAAATTCATTCCGTTCTTTTTAGCCCGCGCCACGAAATCGCGCTGCGCCGGAAAAAGAAGCCCGAAATAATTCCAGAATCCAAGGCGAAGCCGTTTGACGAAGGGCGCGGCCGCCGCCAAAAAAGGCAGAAGCGTTAAAAATACCGTCACCATTATAAAATTATATATAAATAAAATAAAATTATCCATTTTTCGAAGCCGTTTCTTTAATATAGGCAGCCACATGGCGGCGCTCTTTCCAGCGGTCGTACATCCAGAGCCATTGTTCGGGGAACTGAAGAATTATTTTTTCATATATCCTCAAAAACTCACGTGTATAGCGGTTTATATCTTCCTCCTTGCCGGACGTTTTTTTCAGAAATATAGGCCTTTGAATGACCATAGTATAGGTATCGTCGATATTTCTGACAACGTACATTGGGAGCACCGTGGCTCCGGTCCTTCTCGCAAGCGACGCCGGACCGCGGGGCGCGGAAACCGTTTTCCCGAAGAAATCTGTATAAACCCCGTTCTCGCCGCCGTCCTGATCGGCAATAACACCCAGAAGCGCATTGTTCTTCAAAACTTTGACCGACTTTTTCAGTTCGGCGCGGGCTATCAGTTTTATTCCCTTCGATTCGCGGAAACTGTTCAAGAGCTCGCCTATCGAATCTATCCTGGCGTCCAGAAAAAAAGAATAGACGTTATAGCCTAAAAGCCCGAGCGTCGCGCCAAGTATCTCCCAATTACCGAGATGAGGAACCAGAAGGATGACGCCCTTTTCATTAAGAAGCGCCTTCCTCAGATTTTCAATGCCCGAAATTCTCACTTTTCTGAGGATCTCCTTGCGGTTAAGACACGGATACCGGAGAAGCTCCACGAACGTTTTCGTCTGATGGACAAACGCGCTTTTCGCGATCCTTTCCGCTTCATTGCGGCCGATATCGGGAAAAACGATCCTGATCGAATTGAGCGTCGAAGCACGCGTTTCCCGGGCGAAAAGGTAAAGCGCGCCGCCAAGGAACGAAGCAAGCCTGAAAGAAGCCCTTTCGCCGATAAGGTTGAAAAGGAATATCAGCGACTTCAACAGGTTTACAAGTATTGATTTTACGCGGTCGTTAGTAAGGACTCTGTAAGCCAGCGTCGGCTTTCCCATTTTTATTTCCCTTAGCCAAGTTTATTTTACGGCAGGCTTGACGGATTCAGCGTCAGGCCCCATTGCCGATTTCAAGTCGATAAGAGTATTAGTTCCGGTCGGAACCACCATGACCTTTATATTATCGACAAGCTTGTTAACCTTTAAATATTCAAGATAATTGCGATTGTTAGCAAGCGCTTCGTTGATTATCTTTATGGACTTCGCCTGGCCGTCGGCCTCAATAACTTTTCTTTCGGCTTCCTTCTGTTCTTTCTCAAGCACGTATTTCATGCGTTCGGCGCTCTGCTGGGCGACCTGCTTTTCTTCGATGGACTTTGCAAATTCAGCGGGAAATCTGACATCCCTCAAAAACAGATTGTCGATTATGATATTGTCCTGAGTAAGCGTTTCCCTTAGTTTTTTTATAATGGTTTCCTGTATGGATTCGCGTTTTTCGGAATAAACGTCCATTATGGAGAAGCCCGAAATGACCATCCTAACGGTCGCCCTTATAGCGGGCCGGACCGTATTTTCCGCATAAGTCTTGCCGATTTTTTGATGAAGGCTCTGGACCTTTGACGGATCAATGCGATACCACGTCGTAACGTCAAGGCCTACCTGAAGGCCTTCGCGCGTCGGCGACCATAACGAATCGTTGTCCTGGGCTTTTACGCCTTCGCCGGCCTGGCCCGACATAGTGTATTCCTGACGGCGGACATCATAAACATAGACCTGGTTAACGACGGGAATAACGATGTTTAAGCCTTCGTTTAAAACGTTATTCGAAAGGCCTGAAAAAACGTTAAAAACCACTCCGCGGTATCCTGGTTGAATAATGACTATGCCAGAAACCAGAGTCGCGGCGATGGCGAATATCACGACGCTCACGCTGATGATGCTCAGAGCTTTTCCGCTCTGCACTTCCATGGAAGGCACGATGGTTTCAACTCCCATCGAATTCGTGACTATTTTCGATTTTTTTTCCGTGGCGTAACTTTGTATGAGGTAACTATCGGTCATGACGAGAATCACGATCAGGATAAGGTATAACAACTCCATTAGAAAGCTCCTTCTGTTCCCAGCGTCTGAACATTACGTTAAAAATAAACGGCGACTACGACATAGCCGCTTTAATTGTGGAGTTATTATATCAGCTTCCCGGATTTTTATCAACTTTAATTTTCCGAATTATTTTAAAATTAAATTGACTATACGGGAAAAATGCGGTAAAATCAAATTTCTATGTTACATGCCAAAATGCCGATTTCAAAGGCGGTAGGACGAAAGCTGACTTTCACCTGCGCCGTTATCTTAGCGATTTTTTTTGCCGCGTTTTTTACGTACGCTGAAAAAATCGCCTCTTTAGGCTTCCATGAAAAAACGGCGGCCTTTTCATTTTGCTATATCCTTGCCGTTTTTTTTATATCCGTAGCGTCAAAAAAAATATTGCGCAAAAATATCGGCGAACCTCTCAATAAGCTTTCGGCGGTGACGGACGAGGTAATATCCGGAAATTATTCCGCGAAAGCGGATGCGACGCCCGAAAACGAAGTGGGAAGCCTCGCCAGAAACCTTAATTTTATGATCGATATCATAACGCGCCATACCAACGAACTCGAAGAAAAAATAGAACTTCAGACCGGCGAGATCGGAAAAATAAGCGCGCGCGAAAAAAATCTCGGAAAAAAGCTGGCCGAACTCAAAGAGATTTCAAACGAATACGAATCATTGCTGTCAAAAGATTTTAAAACCCACTCGACCGCCGCGCTTAATTATTCGGAAAGCTTCCTGGCGCAGTTCGTCGAAGAGGAATTTCCAAATAAAAAATATTACATCGAACAGCTAGCCTTCATTTCATACTGCTCGCGCCAGTTTTTCAACGACATTCTCACGGCCGGCTGTTTCGAGAACGCTGAAATTTCAATCAGATCTCAAAAATGCAATTTTATAGAGCTTATTGAAAAAGCGCTTTATTTTTTCAGGCCCAGCATCGAATGCAAGAAACTGGCGATAAAAAAAGATTTTTCATCAGAACTTTCAACCACTTTCATCGATGCGGATAAAATGCTGCTGGTCCTTAACAATCTTATAAGCAACGCAGTTAAATTTTCACCCGTCAACGGCGTTATCAACATAAGATCGCTATTCGAAGGCGAAAACATTTTCTTCTCCATATCGGACGAAGGCGCGGGCATAACCAATGAAAACCAGCAAAAGATCTTCACCGAAAAAAAGTACCCGGCCGCGCCGGTATCATCCGGAACGGCGGGAGAATCCGGATTCGGAATCGGGCTTCGCCTCGCGAAATTATTTATCGAAGCGCACGGAGGCCTTTTCTGGTTCGAATCCAAACCCGGCCACGGTTCGATCTTTAACTTTAAGATCACGCAAAAAGCCCTGGATTGAACCGATAAAAATCAAAGTAAAAAGGAAGGTATTTTTTTGGATTTTGCAACCATTTTTTTCATAGCCGTCGGCCTCGCCATGGATGCCTTCGCCGTTTCCATAGTCACGAGCCTGAGCCTGAAAAGCGTCGACAAAAGGCAGATATTCCGGCTATCGTTTCATTGCGGTCTCTTTCAGTTTTTAATGCCCGTTATAGGCTGGTACCTCGGAGCTTCTTTTTCAAAATATATTTCAAGTTACGACCACTGGATAGCGCTCGCGCTTCTTTCCATAATAGGCGGTAAAATGATCCATGAATCATTTGAAAGTAAAGAGTCGGCCGAAGATAAAAGCGAGATAATAAAGGACCCGACTCGCGGATGGTCGCTCATGTTTCTCGTCGTAGCCACGAGCATCGACGCGCTGGCCGTCGGAGTGAGCCTCGCGATGCTCAACATCAACATATTCTACCCCGCCGCCGTAATAGGCGTCGTAACGCTCGCGCTTACGGTGATCGGAATGAAGATCGGCGAAAGACTCGGAATGGCCTTCAGCAACCGCATGGAACTAATAGGCGGGGTCATACTCGTCGGCATAGGCGTTAAAATAGCTTTGGAACACTCTTTCTAAAAAGGAAATTCAAATTGGCGAAAATTCTATCCGCGGTATATTCCATATTTATCATATACATCGCTTGCGTTTATCAGTCCGGCCATCCGATTCCGGCTTTCGAATGGACGAAAGTCCTTTTTTTCCCTTCAGTCGAATGGCTTAAATATCTTTTCTTCCTGTTTTTTCTTTTGTCCGCGCATAACTACGGCGCAATAGCCCTTTTCATTCCTCTTGACAGCTCGGGGTTCAACGGTTGGCTTGAAACGACTCTCCGGCTGGGCGCCGGCTTCATCATCGTCGCGGCCCTTATAACCGCCAAGCTCGCGGCGGGGCTTTGCTCGTTCAATTCGTTCGCATCTGTTTTGCTACTGCCGTTTTTAATACAGGCCGCCGTCAGGACATGCGTTAAAACGACCGGCGCGAGTTCAACCGCTCTATCTGCTCTGGACGGGAATTTTTTCACGCCATCGCTTTTCAAGAAACTCGCCCGCGAAATTTCAGAAAGCGTTGCCCGTTTAGCGGCAAACGATAAAACTTCGCTCACGATCGGCGCGGCCGCTTTTTCGATCATAGCGTTCGGATTCGTATTCTCGGCCCTTCCTCAAACCGGCTGGGACGCTCTGTCGTACCAGATGGAAATACCCAAACAATACCTGCAGCGGGGACGGCTTTTCTTTCCCAAAGAGATTTATTTCTGGGGTTATCCTCAACTTTTAAATTCCATATATTCGCTTTTCATTTTCTTTAAATTCGAAACGCTCTGCTCGAGCTTTCACGCCATCTTCAACTTATTGACGGTAACGCTTATAATCAACTTTCCGCTTGAAAAGGCGGGGCTCAAAGAGATCGGAACGCGCTGCAGAACCGCGGCGGCGCTTTTAGTGGCCGCCCACCCGCAGGCGCTTTTGATGGCTTCTTACGCTTTCGTAGACCTCGGCCTGATGTTTTATTTTACGGCCGCATGTCTTTTCCTTCTCCGCGGAGACGTTTATCTTACGGCCGTCTTTCTCGGCGGAGCGCTCTCGGCCAAATATACCGGCCTTATGATGTCGGCGGTATTATTTTTCACCATAATTTTTTTCAGACGCGGCGGCGAGCTGAAAAAAAACATTGTAATCGCTGTAAGAACGATGCTGATAGCCTATTTTATATTTTCGCCGTACTGCATTAAAAATTTCGCCTTCACCGGCAATCCTTTTTATCCATTTTTCAAATATTTTTTTAACACCGAAACCGTTTCATACGATAATCTCGAAAGCTATCTCGAAGTGTTGAACCGCCTCGGCCGCGAAAAAACGCCGGCAAATCTCGCACTTTTTCCTTTGACGATAACGACGGATTCTCAATATTACGGCATACGCTGCTATGACGGCGTCATGGGCATAACATTTCTTGCCATGATCCCGTTCTATTTATACGCAATAACAAAACTTTTCAACTCGAAAAATGCAGAAACCAGAACTTCATCAAAAGCAGTATTCTTTATTTTCGCGATTTATTATCTCTTCGTTTTACGGGCGCAATCCACGCGATATTTTCTTCCGGCGCTGCCTCTTTTTTACATTGCGGCGTCTTACGGCCTCGAATGGTTCGCGAAAAAAAACTTCACCGATAAAATAACTTGGAGGGCCGCCGTAACTTTTGCGCTTGTCATTTCCTGTTTCAACGCATACCCGGCTTTCGTCGAGTTCGTGAAAAAAGAGCCAGCGGCGTATCTTTCAGGCTATGAAACCAAAGAATCGTTTCTCGACAGAAATCTTCCCGTATATTCCTGCGCGACAGCTTATAACGAGATCTTGAAGAACTCGACCGGCGAAATCATGCTCGCTCCGCTTTATGAGCCGCGCACTTATTATTTTAATAAAAACTACACATGGAACGACGTCTTTGAACCTACCCCGTTCGAAGATGTTGAAACCATTGACAAAGATGGAAATATCACGGATCATTTCCCTTTCAAAACCCCGGGCGAACTGAAGAAGCATCTGGCCGCGAAAAAAATAACGCACATGCTCATAGGAAAACCTCAATTAAAGCAATTCCTTTCCTATATCGAAAAACCGGACGATGAAAAGCCTCCAAAACCCGAAAGAAAAGAGTTGTTCTCGAAATTTTTGAAGGAAGAAGCCAGGCTTATACATCAGAAAAACGGTTACGCTCTTTATTCGATAAACCTTTAAGAAATTAAGCCGATAACTTTTAACAAGATGTATTTTAACATAATTATTTTATTGATATTAAGCGGTGTTCTGGCCTACGTCGGAGATGTTCTCGGACGCAAGATAGGCAAGATGCGTATTTCCATTCCGGGCATGCGCCCCAAAACAACCGCCATCGTCATATCCATAATAACCGGAATGCTTATAACGATAGTTACCATGGCTGTTCTCGCGGTTTTTTCCGAAGAGGTCAGAATCGCTCTTTTTAAAATAGAAGAAATAAGACGCGACAGGGAAGAACTCACAAAAAAACTCGAAGAGCAAAAATCTGTTTACGACTCAATAGAAATTGAATATGCAAGGGCGCTTGAAGTTTTAAAAGACATGAACGAATCGAAGGAAAAACTCAAGGCCGAATCTCTTTCACTTGAAAAGACGCTTCAGATCAAAAAACTCGAAAATGTCGTGTTTCAACCAGAAGAGCTGCTCGATTATGTCGTCATATCTTCCGACTCCAAACCCGTTGAAATAGAAAAACAATACACTGACATGGTCGGAAGGGTCAGGAGCGCGAGCGAACAGATAGGCGTGAAAACAAGGCCATTTGAATCCATATGGAACCAGCTTCGCGATCCTTTGATGGAGACCTCAAAAAAATTAAAACCTAAAGAGGAACTCGTCGTTTACCTTAAAACCACTCAACGCGTAATGGTAGGCGAATATCTCGAAGACGTCAAGGTCCAGGCTGAAATGAACCGGATAATCTATAAAAAGGGCGACCGCTTCGTTTTCGAATCGCCATCCGGAAGCGGAGATACGGACAACGTCGTCATCGACGGCGCTAAAAGCCGTGAATTCATAAAAATCGAATTGATAAAGTTTTTCGACAAAGTCAGAACCAAGCTTAAAAATGACGGCATGATAATAGAACCATTCTCAGGTTTCGATTCTATAACGATGCACGACATAATAAACGACATCAAACAAAAAAACAGCAAAATAAAGCTGTCCATTGAAATAACCGGCGACGTTTCCATCGTCGGCCCCTTCGCCTTCCGCATCAAATTTTATAAAATTTGACAAATCCAGAAAATTACTTTATAATGGCACCACCGCGTCAGCTTTAATCCGGCGCGATTTTCTTGAGTGTTTAAACGATGAATTCATTTTTTTTTCATAGAGTCGCGGCAAGTTTCGTTATCGCGCTTCTCTCCTCTATAATTTTAACGCCGCTGGCCATAAGGCTTTCGGAATATTTCAAAGTGCTCGACAAGCCCTCTCCGAGAAAAGTGCATCTCGAACCCAAGGGCAGGCTTGGCGGTCTTGCCATTTATGTCGCTTTTTTAATAGGCATATTCGTCCCTCTCGAAATGTGCTGGCCTTTGAAAACAGCCATTTCCATTGACGGCTCTATCACCGGATTTCTTTTATCGTCAGCTATCATAATCATACTCGGCATCGCCGATGACAAATACGACCTTTCTCCCAGATTCAAATTTCTCGTACAACTTATAGCTGCCTCCATACTTGTGATTTTCGGCCTGAAAATCGAAATGATCTCTGGAATGCAGGTTGGAACGCGATTCGATCTCGGGCTCTTAAAGATTCCGGCCACTATAATCTGGGTCGTTGCGATAACCAACATGATAAATTTCATTGACGGCCTCGACGGGCTGGCGGCCGGAATAACCGCTATAGCCTCCATCACGCTCATAATCGTAAATATTTTAGACAAGCTTTCCATCAATTCATGTGTAATGCTCGCGGCGACGGCCGGGGCGTGCATAGGTTTCCTGAAATATAATTTCTACCCGGCCAGAATTTTCATGGGCGATTGCGGCGCGACATTTCTGGGGTTCACCCTCGGCGTAACGTCCGTCATGGGCGCTTTTAAAAGCGCCACTCTTGCGATAGTCCTGGTCCCGTTCCTCGTTCTTCTCATACCGATACTCGACATGATCTATGCCATAATACGGCGCATCTCCAAGGAAATGCCGCCGCACATAGCCGATAAGGAACACCTTCACCACCAGTTCCTGGAACTCGGTCTCTCCCACAAACAGGCTGTTTTCATTTTATACCTCATCGCCATATCGCTTTCGTTCTTCTCCATAGGAATGTCAAAGGTCAATAATATCAAGGCCATCTTTCTGCTTTTTCTCATTTGCCTTCTTTTCGTGATCGGCCTCATAAGGCTTCGCCACGTTATCAACTCACGGCGGATTAAAAACGGACGGAAGGATGAAGGATGCGGCGATGATAAACGTTAAACGGACATTATCGCCCCTCGGCCATGAAGACGTGGTCGATCTGATCCGCTCAGCGGCTTCCGGCCGCAGCGCCTCGCATTCCTTTCTCTTCCAGGGACCCGAACATATCGGCAAATCTACCTGCGCGGATCTTCTGGCCATGTCCGTCAACTGCCTTTCTTTAAAAAATGGCCTTGCGTGCGGCGAATGCGAGCGCTGCAAAAAGATAGCAGCCGGAAATTTTCAATTCGTCACCAGGCTTAAATATAAATTCGGCGAGATCCCTATCGACGATATACGCGCTAAAATAATCGCGCCGGGCAGCCTTAAGGTGCCTGAAGGATTTAGGCAGGTTTACATAATAAACGACGTGCGTTATTTTAACCAGGAATCCGCTAATTGCTTTTTAAAAACCCTTGAGGAACCGACTCCTAACGTGCTGTTCGTTTTAGTGACTTCAGCGCCGAACTCGATCCTTCCGACCATCCGCTCCCGATGCCAGATAGTTAAATTCAACGATACGGAAAAAGAAAAGATAAAAAAGTATATCGACGATATGTGGCCGGATATCGGCGAACGCGAATCTGAATTTCTGGTGAACGCCTCATCGTCCATAGGCGCGGCCATATCCGCCGCGGAAGAAGAAACTTCCAAAACCGGCCCGCGCGTCGCATCCGTGATGACCGCGCTCGAACGGATATTAAAAACGCCGGGACCTGAAGAAATTTCAGCGTTATGGGACATGGCTTACGCCGGTTTCGGCAACGAAGATAGGCTGGCCGAAGAAAATAACTTGCATTTAAACGAAGCATTTGATAAAATAGAAGCGGCTATCCTGTCAAGACAATATATCAAAACTGCCGGTGCTTATGCGCTGCTACTTCTGGCGAAAAAATCGGCGCGGCGCTATGTTCAGCTCATGTCATATGAACTGGCGGGTAAGATGGACGGATATTTCGCGGCATGCCAGCAGGAACTGGAAAAATTCATAGAGCCTCTTCACCAGAAGCAACAGGAGCGGGTATCCGCCAAGATATTCAACGAAATGATGGATGTCATAAAAAAAGAAAGCGCCAGAAACCGCCGCGATGAATATGTAAAAATGGTAGCCGGTCTTTATGTGGCTTTTGAAAAGATATTTATAATGAAAAACGCCGGACCTGAAAAACGCGGGAACGGCATTATTGAACGAATGGCGCTCGAGGCGTCTTCGCTTTATTCGACAAGCGAGATCGAGCATATTGTAAAAAAGATAGGCCGCGGATATTACCGGGACATGGCCGCCAACATAAACCCTGAGGCATATCTTGAAAATTATTTTTTTAACATGATAAGGTAAAAACGGTGGATGTAAATAATGCAGGACGATAACAACAACATAACGGCGAACGCTTCAGAGCTGACGGAAACCGCAGGAACCCCTAATATCAAGGAAATCGAGATTACGGCCCCGATGGACGCGAATGCCGAACCAACGGCGGACGCAACCGTCTCAACTCCTTGCGAACCCGAAACGGCCCCGGTCTCCGCGCCGGAAACCGCAAAAGATCCCCTCCCGCCTGAAATTCCCGCCAATTGTAAACTTATAGGCATACGATTCAAAACGGCCGGCGAATTATATTACGTCCCGGACGAAAACATGACATTCACGCTCCACGAACGGATAGTGGTCAAGCTCGCCAAGGGCAAGGACCTAGCCGAAGTAGCGCTTCTAAATCCGCTCGCCGGAACAAAAGTGAACGACCCTCACATACGCATCATAAGACGCGTCAACGAAAGCGACATCGCTCAGGAAGAGCGCAACCGCCAGCGTGAGAAGGAAGCTTTCGCCATCTGCAACAACAAGATCAAAAAACTGGAGCTTCCGATGAAGCTTCTGAAGGTTCAGTATATATTCGATGGAAGCCGCGTAACCTTCTTTTTTAAAGCCGACTCCAAAGTCGATTTCAGAAAACTCGTCAGAGAACTTGCTTTTGTTTTCAGAACGCGCATAGAACTTCGCCAGATCGGCCCGCGCGACGAAACGGAAATGCTCGGCGGACTTGGAATATGCGGAAGGCGGATATGCTGCAATTACTGGCCGTGCCGCACTAAAGCCGTAATAAACGTCGACACCCAGAAAAATCCATTTTTAAACGTTATAGGAATGCAGAGCAAGGTCTCAGGTCTCTGCAGCAGGCCTCTCTGCTGCCTTAGATACGAAGGCGAAGCCGAGGCCTGCAAGCTTCAGGTTCCGCCCGTCAACGCAAAAATAATCATAGACGAACAGACCGGCATACTCAAAACGATCGATGAAGCGTCGAATCAGGTAACGGTCGAAATAGAGGGCGAAGAGATAGCGCTGAATCTTTCATACGAAGATTTTCTTTTAAAGATACAGGAAGGCAAGGTCAAGCCTTTCAAAGAATACAAACCCAAGCCGGACCTTCCGTTCCTGAAAAAGGAAAACAAGGAAACCACTGAAAACAAACAAGATAAGGCGCCGGCGGACCACAAGGAAACTCAGCCGCCACGCGGCAGGGATAGCAGGGACAACCGCCCCCGCGAAAACCGGGACAATCGTGATAACAGGAGCCAACGCGACAACAGGCCTCCACGACCGGCCGGACCGAACGACGGCAAGCCCAAAGAATTTAAAAGCCAGGATAACCGCGGCAGGGATAACAGGGACGGAAGCCGGAGCCGCGACAACCGTGATAACAGGGATAATAAAACCGACAACCGCGGAAAAGACCACAGGGATAAAAACGCCGGCGGGCACCATAATCACCCGGAACAGCCGGTCACGCCGAAACAGCATACGCCGGAAAATGAAACGGCAGCCGCGACGCCGGAACCCAATACCGGCAATAATGAAATAAAAAGCAATTAACGTCTGTTAGGAGGCAATTTTAGTGGATAGTTTTGGATTGATAGCGGGCGCAGGGAGATTTCCGCTAATATTCGCTGAAGAAGCTAAAACGCAGGGCATACACCTTGTCGTTATAGCTTTAAAGGACATAGCCTCGCCCGATATCGAAAAGATAGCCGACAGGGTTCACTGGATATCGGTCGGTGAATTACAGCGCCTTATAGATATCCTGAAAACGGAATCCGTAAAAGAGGTCGTCATGGCGGGGAAAATACAGAAAACGCTGTTATATTCCGGAACCATTGCCTTCGACGCCCGCCTCAAGTTGCTTCTTTCAAAAATAGACAACAATAACGACGATTCCATCTTACTCGCGCTGGTCAACGAGATCCAGTCCGAAGGCATAACCGTTTGCGAAAGCACTAAATATGTCAACAAGCTTTTGATACAGGATGGGGTTCTCACGAGCGACGAACTTCGTGAAACCGAATGGCAGGACGTCTATTACGGCTGGAACATAGCCAAACAGATCGCAGGGCTGGACATCGGCCAGACCGTCATCGTAAAAGACCGCGCGGTTCTCGCGGTGGAAGCCATCGAAGGTACGGACGAAGCGATCTCTCGCGGCGGCGCGCTCGGAAAAGGCGGCGTCGTGGTGGCGAAAGTTTCAAAGCCTAACCAAGACAAACGTTTCGATATGCCGGTCATCGGCATGAACACCATCAACGTAATGCTTAAGGCTGGCGCCGTAACGCTCGTCGTCGACGCCGGCAAGACCATATTTCTCGACAAGGAAAACGTCATCAATTTTGCCCGCTCAAAAGGCGTGAGGATAGTCGCTCTTTAAAATATGGAAAAAACGATCGATGTCAAAAAAATTTTCATATCGGCCGGCGAGGCTTCAGGCGATATTTACGGAGCCGAACTTGCCAGGGCGTTGAAAAAGCACGTTAAAAACGCCGAACTGCATGGCATCGGACTTTCAAGAATGAAAAAGGCCGGCGTCAGGCTCCTTTTGAATATGGAAAAACATTCCGTGATGGGAGTCACCGAAATACTCACATCGCTTTTTGAAAATTATAAGAATATAAGGCTCGCCGGTAATTTCTTCATCAGAACCGGCATAGACGCTCTTATTTTAATCGATTACGCCGGATTCAACATAAGGCTGGCGCAACTTGCGAAGGCGGCCGGCATTCCCGTTTATTTTTTCATACCGCCTAAATTGTGGGCGTGGGGCGAGTTCCGCGTAAAAAAACTCGGTTCATGCGTTGACCGCATATATTCGATATTCCCTTTTGAAAAAAAATTTTTTGAAGAGCGCGGCATAGAAACGAAATTTTTCGGACATCCTATATTCGATATAATAAAAGCCTCCGGCTTCGACTTTAAAAAATTCCTCGGCGCCGGCAACAACGGCCCAAAAAACAAAATTATTTTAATGCCCGGTTCTCGCAAAAGCGAGATCGAGAACCTGCTTCCATTGATAAAAAAATGCGCGGCGGCTATAAACAAAAATTATTCGAAAACGATTAACGGACTTGAATTTATCGTCCCAATAGCGCCGTCCTCGGACACCGCGCTTTTGAAAAAGAAATTTAAAAACGCTGATTTTTCTTACAGGTTCGTCGAAGACGACGATCTGAAATATCGCTGCTTCAGCGAGGCGGCCCTCGCGCTCGCGACTTCAGGAACGGCGACTCTCGAACTGGCGCTTTTCGGAGTGCCGATGGTTATTTTATATAAAATGGCGCTTCTGACTGAAATTGCAGGAAGGCTCCTGGTAAACACTAAATTCGTCGGCCTTCCCAATATTATTCACGGGACATGCGTGGTCCCGGAGCTTCTCCAGCGGGAAGCCAACTTCGATAACGTTATGTATCACGCGGCTAAAATAATTGAAAATCAGAGATACGGTGAAAACATGAGGCGTCTGCTTCTTGAAACGCCTAAACTTTTAAAATTTAACGCGGCTCAATCGCCGATAGACCTTATAGCCCGCGATATCGCAACCAGCTAAACCGGAGGAAAATTTGTCGGTAGTCAAACGATTTTATAAAGAATACGCTTTCGAATACTACACGTATTTCGTTCTGATTCTCATGTGTTCCGTAGTAGTTTCGATCGCGACGGCCCTGCCGGCCGGCATTATGAAATATGTCGTCGACAAAGTGCTCTTTGAGAAAAATTCATATTATCTCACGCTCATATCCATAGGCCTGATCGTACTCTTCATAGTGAAAGGCGTATTTTATTATTTTCAGAATTATTATACAGCCTTCGTCGGGCAGAGCGTATTAAGAAAACTGAGGAAAAATATTTACGCCCATATAAACAGGCTTCCGATAAGTTATTTCGAGGACCGGCAGACGGGGCACATAATGGCCCGCATAACATCGGACGTCGTTATGCTCCAGAATATGATCGACGCGAGTATCGGCGTGGTTTCGGATCTTCTAACCGTCCTGGGCCTTATATGCTGGATCGTTTATATTCACTATCAACTCGCGCTGGCCGCCTTCATGGTAATCCCATTCATCGGCTTCATTGTTTCAAAATTCTCTCAAAAAGTCAGAAAGACCACATATACGCTTCAGAGCAAAGTCGGCGACATCACCTCTATCTTAAATGAAAAAATCTCCGGAATAAGAACGGTCAAAGCGTTCTCGAATGAAGGCATGGAAAACGACGCCTTCGGGAAGGAAGCCGACGAAAACTTTAAAATAGCCATGAAATATAGTCATCTGATAGCGCTTATACTTCCAATAATAGAATTTCTAAACACTAACGGCATAGTCATAGTTCTCGGCATAGGCGGCTATTTCGTAATAAAGCCCAATCCAAGCCTTACGCCGGGCGAGCTGATAAGCTTTCTGACGGCGCTTGGAATGCTTTTTACGCCTATAAAAAGACTTACGAATACTACTACCTACTATCAACAGGCGCATGTATGCATCGAAAGGATCTACGAGATACTCGATGAAAAGCCCGAAGATGAAAATGAAGGCGGACTCGTTGAAATGCCTGAAATAAAAGGCGGTATC
Organism: uncultured bacterium; assembly: GCA_964545075.1. Lineage (GTDB taxonomy): Bacteria > Muiribacteriota > UBA9980 > UBA9980 > UBA9980 > DAOPXV01. The sequence continues at coordinate 1,431 of CAZJFS010000060.1, read as the reverse complement.
GAGTTTAAAAACATATACTTCAAATACCCTAAATCCGACGGAGGGATATTCAATTTCTCGCTTTCGGTGAAACCGGGAAACATAACGGCCGTCGTCGGGCCTTCCGGCTCAGGCAAAACAACGCTCGTAAACCTGCTTTTAAGATTTTACAAACTCAATTCCGGCGCCATAGAGATCGACGGATTAAACATTGAAAGCGTTAAATTGCGCTCGCTGCGCATGCAGATTGGCATAGTTCCCCAGGATACGGTCCTTTTTTCAGGAACGATTCTTGACAATATAAAATATGGAAATCCCGACGCATCAGACGAAGAAGCTTTGACGGCGGCTAAAATGGCCAATGCGGCTGACTTTGTCGAAAAATTTCCGCTGGGTTTTTCAACGAAGGTCGGAGAACACGGCGTTAAGCTTTCGGGCGGGCAGCGTCAGCGAATCGCCATAGCCAGGACAATATTAAGAAATCCTAAGATACTCATACTTGACGAGGCAACTTCCGCCCTCGACGCCGAATCGGAATCGCTCGTAAAGGACGCTCTCGACAGGCTTATGCAGGGCAGAACCACGTTCATCATCGCGCACAGGCTCTCGACGATAAAAAATGCCACCGAAATAATAGTGCTTGAAAAAGGCTTGCTTGCGCAATACGGAACTCACGAAAAACTTATAGAAATCGAAGGTGTTTACCAGAAACTTTACCAGACCTACTTTGAAAAGGAGGTCGTAACCGTAAATGGGATTTAGTATCGCAAACGTTTTAAAACAAAATATCGTGCCGCTCATCGGAAAACCTTTAATAAACTCTATATCCGCTTCACTTTCCATGAAAGTGACCGGATATGAAAATTATCAGTTTTTAAAGGAACGCGGCATTCCGTGCGTGATAGTTTTCTGGCACGGCCAGCAGTTCTACCCGATTTATTATTTCCGTAACAGAAAAATTGCCATAATGGTCAGCCTTTCACAGGACGGCGAAATGCAAAACCGTATTCTGACATCCTTCGGCTACTCGGTCGTACGCGGTTCTTCAAGCAGGGGAGCGGTTTCCGGACTTATTGGTCTCATCAGGAAGATGCGCGAAGGCCATGACGTGGCGATCGCGCTTGACGGCCCGCGCGGGCCTTATCACTCGGCGAAGGAAGGCGTTAACTATATCGCTATAAAAGAAAACTGCTATGTTCTGCCGATAGCTTGCGGATTCGTATCATGCAGGCAGTTCGCGGCCTGGGATAAATATATCCTTCCATATCCCATGACGAAAGGCTTAATGATGATCGGAAGACCGTTTTTGCCGAACGCTTTGAATTTACCCATGATGACCCATAAATACCTCGAAAAAATATTAAATTCAATGACGGACGAGATCGAAACCACGCTTCATGCCGAAAATCCTGAAATGAAGAAAGTGATCCGGGTGCCATCCGGAACGGAAGC
>CAZJFS010000059.1:19868-23634 GCA_964545075.1 uncultured bacterium | reverse complement strand
GATGGCAGCTGCCGGCCGACGCTTCTAAAGAACGCGAGGATTTCGCGCTTGCGGTCGGCCGCCGGATCGAGTTGCCGGAGTTCGATATGAACGATCATTTCGACGGCCTGATCGGTGCCCCTCTTCGCCTCTCAGTGGTTGAAACCCTCGCTTCAACCGCCGAAGCCGAATTCCTCGGCAAGACCCATACTCCCAATGGTTACGGAACCATCGAGGTAATGGACAACGGGATACTGATCGACAGCCGCCAGGAAATTTCCGACATCAGAGAAGGCAAATGGTGGATCCACCGCGTCGCTTTCAAATCTTCCATCATAGAAGAACACAGGCTGACCCCAAAAGCAAGAACGCCCGAAACTTTCAAGGCAATAATCGATATCCTCTTATTTTCTTATGAAAACACCCACTGGCTCGAGATACGCGAAGCTCGGATCGCCGATTTTCCGGACCGTATCGAATATCGGATACGGGGAATAAGCTACAGAGGAGCATACAGTTATTACAAAAAAGGCGGAGGCATGGGCTTGGTCGAGGCCGAGGATTACCGGCTCGATTTCCTCTTTTCCTTGTCTAAAAGCACCGGCGCGGTAACGCTGAAGCCCAGCATCGTCGACAAGAAAGGCGTTCATCATGAACAAGCTCCGCAAATCGATCTTTCAGACGGAAAATTCCTGAAATAATTCGATACGGCCACGCTTGACAATCCAACGACATATAATACATGGCGCGGCCGATCCTGACGGCGTCAATACGCTCAACAACGGCGGCGTTGCCTTTCGATAGCCCGCCGGCCACATTGTTCACAGATTCTCCGCCCATTCGACGGTTTTATCAATTTGATAGTTTCATAGATTATCATATTTATATTGATTTTCCAGCTTTTTTTTGGTAAAATAATGTGAATTTTATTTAGCATTATATTGTAATATATAAAATCAAAAAAGTCTGAAAGGGAGAACTTCAAAATGTTTGACAAGGTTGACTCTCAACTCAAACCCGAGCGCGAGCTCGATATACTTAAATTCTGGAAAGAGAACCGCATCTTCTATAAATCGATGGAAGAACGCAAGGGCTCGAAACCTTTCGTATTCCTCGAAGGCCCGCCGACCGCCAACGGCATGCCACATCCCGGCCATGTTCTGACCAAAGTAATGAAAGATCTCATTCCGCGCTATAAAACGATGTGCGGCCAGTTCGTCGGCAGAAAAGCCGGCTGGGACACCCACGGCCTTCCCGTCGAACTCGAGGTCGAAAAAGCCCTTGGCATCAACGGCAAACAGGACATCGAAAAATACGGAGTCGAGGCCTTTATAAAAAAATGCCGCGAATCGGTATTCAAATACGAGGCCGAGTGGCGCAAAATGGTTGACCGTGGCGGCTTCTGGATTGACATGGAAGACCCTTATATCACGTGCACCAATAATTACATCGAAACCGTATGGTGGATATTAAAAGAATTTTTCGACGCCGGGCTTTTATACGAAGGTCACAAGGTCATTCCATATTGCCCGCGCTGCGGAACCGGCTTGAGTTCCCACGAAGTAGCCCAGGGGTATAAGGATGCCGAAGATCCATCGGTTTTCGTACGCTTCAAGCTTAAAAACGTTGAAAACACATATTTTCTGGTATGGACGACGACTCCCTGGACATTGATCTCAAACGCAGCGCTCGCCGTTCATAAAGATATCGATTACGTTAAAGCAAGCCACAATGGCCAATTCTTGATACTCGCCAAAGCCAAGCTCGATGAATTAAAAGGCGAATACGAAATCGTAGAGGAAATGAAGGGCGAAAAACTCGCGGGCATCGAATATGAACAGATGTTCAAATTCGTAAAACCCGATAAAAAAGCTCACTACGTCTGCCTCGCCGAATTCGTCACCGTAACCGACGGTACCGGTATCGTTCATATCGCGCCGGCCTTCGGCGAAGACGATTACCAGCTCGGCATCAAAAACAACCTGCCCGTCATTCAGCCGGTAAACGCCCGCTGCGAATACACCGACGAAGTGGAACCCTGGAAGGGCATATTCGTAAAAAAAGCCGACCCTGCGATAGAAAAATTCATGAAAGAGACCGGAATATTATATAAGAGCGGAAAGATCACGCACACATATCCTTTCTGCTGGCGCTGCGACAGCCCGCTCATCTATTACGCCCGCCACTCATGGTTCATAAAGACCACGGCTCTCAAAGATGAGATATTGGCCAACAACGAAAAAATAAACTGGTATCCCGAATATATCAAGGACGGGCGCTTCAAGAACTTCCTCGAAAACATGATAGACTGGGCGCTCTCGCGCGACAGATACTGGGGAACTCCGCTTCCCGTATGGAAATGCGAAAGCTGCAAAAAGATCGAATGTATAGGTTCTATCGAACAGCTGAAGAAAATGTCCGATAACTGTCCCGACGATATCGAGCTGCACAAGCCTTACGTCGATAACGTAAATATAAAATGTCCGGATTGCGGCGCTAAAATGAAGCGCGTCCCGGAAGTCATCGACTGCTGGTTCGATTCGGGCTCGATGCACACGGCCCAGTGGCACTATCCATTTGAAAACAAGGATAAGTTCAACGAGAACTTCCCCGGCGATTTCATATGCGAAGCGGTCGATCAGACGCGCGGCTGGTTCTACAGCCTCCTCGTCACATCGACCTTCCTTCACAAAACTTCCGCTTATAAAAACGTCATGGTCCTTGGTTTGATCCAGGATAAAGACGGCGTAAAAATGAGCAAGAGCAAGGGAAACGTCGTCGACCCGTTCCTGATGTTCAATAAATACGGCGCCGACGCCCTCCGCTGGTGCTTCTATTCGGCCACTTCCCCCTGGAACGCAAGGCGCTTCTTCGAGGACGCGGTCATGGAAGCCCACAATAAATTCCTGGGAACGCTTCAAAACACGTACGCGTTCTTCACGCTCTACGCCAATATCGATAATTTCGACCCGACCAAATACAGCATAGACGTTAAAAAACGCCCGCTGATCGACCAGTGGATCCTTTCAAAATTCAACAGGCTCGTTAAAAAGGTCCGCGAAGACCTCGATAAATTCGAAATAATGGCCGCAACGACAGCGTTCGAAAAGTTCCTCGACGAACTTTCCAACTGGTACGTAAGGCGCAGCCGCCGCCGTTTCTGGAAATTCCAGCTCGACGACGACAAGGTATCGGCGTATCTTACGCTCTACGAAGTTCTCGTTAATTTCTCGAAACTTCTGGCGCCGTTCTGCCCGTTCATAACCGAAAATATCTACAGGAACCTCGTCGCGAAGATCGATCCGAACCAGAAGATATCGATACATCTCACCGATTATCCGAAATACAGCGAAGAGCTTAATTTCGAAGAACTCGAATCGCAGATGGAATTAATTCAGAAGGTCGTCTATATGGGCAGATCAGCCAGAAACGCCTGCTCGATCAAGGTCCGCCAGCCGATAGCCGAAATGATAATCCAGACGGTCGCGCCTCACGAAAAAGACGTAATAAATTCAATGAAGGAACTCATCGACGAAGAATTGAACGTTAAAAACCTCACGTTCGTAAGTTCCCTCAATGAGTTCGTGGACTATGTGGTCAAGCCGAATTTCCCAGCGCTCGGCGCGAAATACGGAAAACTCGTCCCTGAAATTAAAAAATATCTTGAGGCTACGCCCAACACGCCGATCGCTCTCGAAATCAAGAAAAACCAGAAATACTCGTTCGAGCTCGCCGGCCAGACGGTCGAACTCATGGCCGATAACGTGGTTATATCGTCGAAGTCGAA
>CAZJFS010000059.1:0-19768 GCA_964545075.1 uncultured bacterium | reverse complement strand
GAAGCCGTTAATAAAATTACGGACGCTAAGAACGGATCGAAGGAATGGGACATAAACGGCGTTAAAATGATACTCGCCGTTGAAAAAATATCGTAAAAAAACTGCCGCGGGTTTATTTGATCTGAACGTCGAATAAACCCGGCAAACTTTGTTTCAGTGATGGTTTCACCGTTCGCGGCCAGCCGGATGCAGTATTTAACGATCCATTCTCCAGCCGGCGCGGCGAGAAATGCTCCTGAATCAGTTAACGGCAACGCAAATGAAAAAAAGTGTTCTTTAATACCGCTTTTATTTTTAGCCTTATAGCAGGTTCATAAAATTATCTTTATGCCGATGATGTTAACCGGAGGTTTCAATTTTGGCTAAAAGTTCAGAATGGTGTCCTTCGAGACATCTTAAATCACCAATTGGAATGTGCGCCATCTGCAAAAAATCCGTTTGCCCGGATTGCAAGGCGCCTATTTCGCTTGACATGAACAATAAGATAATCTGTAAATTCTGCTATGAAGACCTCGAAAAGATACAGAAAAAAATAAAAGAAAATAGCGAGCCAAAAGCAAAGGTCGTTGAAAGTCCCGGCATTATGGAAAGGTTATTCGGCATGTTCTCGCCGCCTCCGGAAAAGGAATGCAACGACCCCGTCCATCTCGCCGATACCATTCTGGGAGCCTGCATTGCATGCAGGAAGAACATATGTCCCGAGTGCCAGTGCAAAGACGCTAAAATGACATCCGGATATATCTGTAAATCCTGCTATCGCTCACTTTACGACGTCCAGGGCGAACTTGAGCGTGACCGCAAGGCTAAACTTATCGGCTCGATCCGCGGCTTTTTTTTCAAGATCGGCCGCACCGCAAGAAATCTCGGGCTTATAATCGCCGTCACGGTCGCTATTTCAATATTTTTAGGATCATGCGGCATGTGGTTATTTTATCAGCTGCACGCCGAATCGTTTGACGTCGCCAAAAGCGATTGGCAAAACAGCAAGTATAGCTTGTTTTTTAAAGAAGACATTCCCGATATTTTACACGAAGCCAAAGACCGTTTCGTCTTCAACTGGGAAAACATGAACGATCCGACAGCTGATTTCGAGACGACGCACCGCAAAAAATTCGAGGAAAAATACGAAAGCATATTCCAGGAAAAAGTTCCGGAAACTAAAACAATAAAAGACATCGTCGACGCAATACGCGAAGTCAAAGACGTTATGCGAGCGCAAGAAGCACAGGAAGGTAACCAGAAAAAATGAAAAAAATTTTCAGCCTGATATATGATTTTATAATGTGGATAGCTTTAATTGTAGTCATAACCTGCATGGTAGCTGTCACATGGCCGGTATATCTGATCTCGAATTTCGTGACCATAGTAAAAAACGAAACTATGTTCTCGACCGCGACATTTTTTCTAGCTCTCGACCAGTTAAGCAAATACATAATAATGAAATCAATGATGCTGGGCCAAAGCGTTCCAGTGCTCCAAAATGTTTTCCACTTAACTTACATCCAGAACCAGGGAGCGGCATTCGGTCTTTTTCAAAAAAAATGGTATCTTTTCATAGCCGTCGCTTCAATTTCGATAACTGTTATCGTTTACTATTCGCGGTTTCTGGCGCCGAATAACCTCTGGGTGCAGGTGGCGCTCGCCCTTCTTCTGGCCGGAGCGCTCGGAAATCTTTTAGACCGCATCAAATACAAATACGTCATAGACTTTCTCGATTTTCGTTTCTGGCCGATTTTTAATATCGCCGACATTATCATCAACGTAGGCGTCGGAATGCTCATCGTCGAAATGTTCTGGGAATCCCACGAAGAAGTTAAGGAAAGTGAAAATTAGTGTATCCTGATATTTTAAAACTCGGCCCCCTGACCATTCACAGCTACGGCCTCTTCATCTCCATCGCGTTCACGTTCGGAATACTGCTGGCCACATACCGCGCGAAATCACGCGATATCGACGTTTCCATGGTTCTTGATATGTCCATATACGCTATAGTTTCGGCCATAGTCGGCTCCCGCATCGTCTACATCATCGTCAACTATAAAGACTACGTAAACGACCCGGTCCGCATTTTCTACATTCATCAGGGCGGCCTTGTTTTTTACGGCGGCCTCATAGGCGTTATAATTACTCTTTCATATTACATTCGCGCTCATAAACTCGATTTTTTTAAAATCGCGGACCTTCTCATACCAGCGCTTCCGCTCGGACACATGTTCGGCAGGATCGGCTGTTTCCTCAACGGATGCTGCTACGGGGCCTGCACCACGTCCGCATTCGGAGTCGTCTTTCCCGGTTTGCATAGCCCTGTTCCGCGCCACCCGACGCAACTTTATGAATCACTTTTCTGTATTTCAAGCCTTTTCTTCCTTTTATTTATTGAAAAATACCTCAAAAAAAGCGGATATCTTTTCGTAACATATATTTATCTTTATTCCGCGTGGCGGTTTTCAATCGAATTTTTACGCGACGACGACCGCGGCGCTTTTCTTTTCGGACTTTCGCCATCTCAGAACATAAGTCTTGTCGGGGTAGTTTTCGCTACCGCGCTGCTTGTTTACATCACCAAAAAAACCGCTGGGACGGCGATCGCCGCTCAAAATATTGGAGAAAAAAAATAATATGAGTTCACAAAAACACGAAATAATAATAACGGCCGAAGATACGGCAAACCGCATCGACAGAATAATCGCCGAAAAAACAGGCGGCGTTTCAAGAGCCATGGCGGTAAAATTGATCGAGGGCGGGAACGTATATTCGAACGGCTCCGTGAAAATAGATAAGCCCTCTTATAAACCATCAGAAAACGAGACCATAACCATTTATATTTCAGAACCTAAACCTCTCGACACTCCTTCGGAAAACATAGAGCTTGAAATAGTCTATGAAGATCCGGATATCATCGTCGTAAACAAAGCTTCCGGAATGGTCGTCCATCCGGCGGCCGGGCATCGTTCCGGCACGCTCGTCAACGCTCTTTTACATCACACGAAGGACCTTTCCGGAATAGGCGGATTCATAAGACCGGGAATAGTTCACAGGCTCGACAAAGACACTTCCGGACTCATTTTAATAGCCAAAAACGACTTCGCGCACCAGAACCTTTCCGCCCAGTTCAAGGAAAGAAGCGTCGAAAAAATATATTACGCGATAATATACGGTGAGATCATCAAAAAGCGCTTTGCAGTAAATCTGCCTATAGGGCGCTCGGAAACCGACAGAAAGAAAATGGCGGTTTTAGTGAATTCGACCTCAAAAGCCAGAGCGGCATTCACGGAATTTGAGACAATAGAAGCGAAAAAGGGATTCACTCTGCTGAAAGCGATGCCAAAAACCGGCAGGACGCATCAGATAAGAGTTCACCTCGCGCATATAGGCTTTCCCATAATGGGCGATAAAATATACGTCTCGGAAAAACTTATTCTTTCCAGAAAAGGCCTTCCTTATGAATTTTCAAGGCTATGGCTTCATGCCGGCGGACTTTCCTTCAACCACCCGCGCGGCGGAGAACGACTTGAATTTCATACGGGAATTCCGGACGCATTTGACAATTTCATAAAAAATGTATAAAATAACAGGATACACAAAACAAAATTAAATGTAAAAATTTAACGCATAAGCTTTTAAAAAAGACAGGATTTTTTAATGATACAGCAGTCTCAGTCCAATAAATTAAAAAAAGTAATGGCGGTCCCTCAAAGGTATATCTCATACACATGGTATGAAATACTTGCCGTTATTCTTTTTTTCGTAGCTTTCGTATACATAGCGAGCATTCAGTTCTTCGCGATCGAAGCCAACGTCAGCTACATTTCCTGCCGTTCGGCCAGATCGACCCTCGCGACGGCTATTTCAGAATACAAAGCCGATTGTCCGCAAGAGGTCATAGGCCATGTAAAAAAAGAAGTCAACATCAAAAAACTTCTAAGTTCAAAATATCTCCGCCTTTATCCTAAATGCTGGAATGGCGGTTCCTTCAGGCTTAACGTCAAGGACGAAATCTATTGCACCTATCACACGCCGGAACTTGAAGACGTTTCAAATTAAGTCCGTGCATCCATTTACGGATCTTTAACTGATTTAGTATGGTTAAGTAAAAAATATATAATAATAAGAGGTGGAAAAATGCCTGCAGATGAAAGTAAAGAATTGAATAAGAACCCCAAACCCGGATTTAAAGACAATTCCGAAGAATTAGTCGAAGCCGTGACAAGTGAAAACGAAGAAGATGCGGACGGCCAGAACAAGGGCGGAGCCAAATTCAAAAGAAGGATTTTTTTGATCAAGCGCGGACTTCAGTTCCGCTATATGGGCGTTATATTTACCGCCATGCTGCTTGTCGCCATGATAGTGGGATGGACCGTATATTTCAGCATCTGGAAAGATCTTTCAGACCCGACCAAAAAACACGAGGAACTCGTCGAGATATTCCTTCAGGGCAACGACGTCCTTATGTCGCGCATGACGGTAATCATGGTCATGATATGCTTTCTGTCGGTCTTCGTCTCGCATAAGATAGCGGGCCCCGTTTACCGCCTGGAGGAATCGGCGAAGATCATAGCGTCGGGCGACTTTTCAAAACGAATTAAACTGCGCTACGGCGATGAATTGCAGGATCTGGCCGACGCCTTTAATACCATGACCGAAAGTCTTGACAAGATCGTAGGCGAAGATCAGAAAATGCTGCAAAACCTCAATACGATAATCGGAAGGATAAACGAGGACTTCGGCCAGAAAACACTTACCGATAAACGCAAAGCCGAAATTTTAAGCGAATTAAAATATATTGCGGCCGAACTCGGCAGGATCTCTTCGACATTCGTCATTTCAGAAAACGATAAAATGGAAGAAAAAAATGAAGAAAGAGAAAAAGCGTAAAATAATTAGTCGTTTTATTCGGTTTAATTATAATTTAACTCATTAATTTCGAAAAACTTTACAGAGGGGCTTTAAATGAAAAAAATCGCTTTTTCTTCTATTTTATTATCAACGCTATTTTTATCTTCAGCATGGTGCGCCGACGATCCCGCGCTTTATAAAAGCGACAAATCCAACCTTGAAAATCCATTCGCGGCGGTGCAGATGACAACCCCCGAACCGGCTGCAAACAAAGGCCAACAGCCTTCCGACAACATTGCGGCTGATAAAAACGTTGATCAGACGCTGACCGAAAAAGAGAAAAAAATAGTTGAAACCGCTATGGACGAATATGACTGCGAATCATTTAAAGTAGATTCAGTATCGTCTTTCAACATACCCGATACGCCTCAAAGATTCAGGCTGATTAACGTGACTGAAAAACTGATGTCGAATCCGCCAAAACTGGTCATTCTTACCCGCCGGATGTACGACGTCCATATCGATGAATACCTCCCTACTAAAACCGTTAGAGAAGTGCGTATAAGCCTTTTCAACTCAATAGACCAAAAAAACTTAACCGGAAAGGATAACGGCGATGTAACTAATGAAACTAAAAACACGACAGACCCTTTCCTCAAATTCAGAAACGGCAAAAACACGGCTTCTTCTAAAAGTTTCGAAGAAATTAAGGTAATGACGTCAAAATTCGACATGAGTTCTCTGGACGATATGAAAAAAATCGCCTGGGAAACATTTTCGACGGGACGCGAAACAAAAAACGAAGAGCTTCTAAAAAAAGCCATGGATATGTTTCAGAAGCTCGTTTATTCCACCAACGGCTCCGGAAAATATCTATGTTATCTTGGGCGCTGCCATGCCGAACTTTTCTTTGCGGGCAAAGCGAATAAGCGAGCGGAAAACGAACTGACCGAATTAAAAAATAACGCCATCGAACTTTATGGAAAAGCCATATCCAAACTCAACCAGGAACCTGACGAATCCGGCAGCGTAGATATAGCCGGCGTGAAAACTCTTCTCGCCGAAATCAAAAATAACGGCGAAATGAAATATTTCAGACAGCCGACCTACAATACATGCCAGCTTACAAGTGTCGCAATGGTGCTTTCCAAATACGGCTGGCCTCATGATATGAATTATCTCATGAAAAAATATAGCAATACGGAATTCGAAGAACTTCGCGAAGAAGCCAAAAGCGGCCCGGGCAATGAAAATCACGGCCTGGAAAGAGTATTCAATAAGTTTGCCGCTGACGAAGGCATCAAAGTAAGAATTCGCGGATACGTAGGAACGTTAGACGAAATGAGGTACGTTCTTGCCCAGGGAAAACCGGTAATCGTTCACACATATACAACGAGCGGCGGGCATGTTCTTGTCCTGACCGGATTCGATGAAACGCACTATACCGTATATGATCCATGGGGAGTCTGGGATGAAGTTATTCTCAACTCTCAGGGTTACGATACCGCCTCTTCCGGGCAGGGCGTCAGATACAAGATCGAACCCATGGATAAAGCGTTAAAATGTGATGAACACGGAAATATTCTTGATAACTTTGTATGGTATTACGATGTTTACCCTGAAGGGTTTCCCGACGGCGTAAGACCTGAAGGAAAAACCCCGGCCGGATACAAGGCTGATTAACTAAAACATACCCGCAAGGTCAGCGCGTTTTTTCTAACGCATAACCTGTATTTTCTCCGGAAAATGATAACCGCTTTTTATGATTATAAGCAAAAATCGCGATGTTCTTAAGAAACGAACTGATTTTCAAAAAGGCATCAGCTATATTATCATCATAGGAATTCTTTTCACGCTACTTATCGCCGTGGCTTCATTCAGTTCGCTTCTGAGAAACGAACGTTATTTCATGTACAAGATTATTTATGGCGATAATGCGCTGATAATCGCTGAAGTAGCCCTGGACATCCTTCAAAAAATCGTCGAAGACGAATTTTCAAAAACCGGTCTCGAAAGAAACGACAAATATTTCAAATATTCAGATTTGATCGCTCCCAAAGAAGAATTCAAAGGAATCGTTTTCGATTCGGTAAAACTGACAAAAATTATCCGCGAATCAAAACCGGTCCAGAAATTAATATCAGTTTTCGGTTCGAGTTCAATAAGGATCGTTGAGGTCAAAGCATCAATAGACAAAAATTCCGTAAAATACTATTGCGACGGAAAAGACAAAACTCCGGGAATATCACCCAACCCTCATGAAAAATATGGAATGATAGTATTCCAGGTCGACGTGGAATTTTATTCAATAAGGCGAACACTCACGGTTAAAAAACAGTTCAAACTGGTGAATATTCTTCCAAAAGCCCTTCGTTTCTTCACTTTATTCGTAAAAACAATTCCTAATGGAACCGATCTGAACGGCCTTTTGACCAACAAAGAAGGAAAGATAATTTCAGGCAAACCGCTCGTTCTATATAATGGAGCCTTTAACCGGGAACAGAGTCCGCTAAATCTTGGAATTATATTTCTTGGAAATACGCCCGCATCTACGCCTATAAACCTGAGGCTGAGCCATGGTTCAGCCATTGACGGCGCCGGTGAACTTTTTCAGCTCAACGAAGATTTCTATATCGATCCGCATTATAAAAGCCGTTATTCGCCTTTCACCAACTTCAGAATCGGTCATCTCGACTATGGCATATGCACCGATATGGCCAAAATGCCTCAATATGGCATCAGTGGAAATTTAGCCGGAACGTCGATTCTCAAATTATTTGGAACCGCCTCAAACCCGTCACCCACAAGAGTGCTCGGAAACGTCTTCAGGTCATATCTTAAGCTATCCGTATACCAGGACCTCAAAACGAGTGGAAAGGAATATATGTGTGAAATTCCTTTTCTGGATACCCCGGCGGATTTCGTTAATCCCGCCAAAGGCGCGGTCCCGATCGCAGAAAAAGGCGAAACCCCGCCCCAAAAACGAACCGGCCTTGACATAGCCAGAAAAATATTCCCTTCATATTACGGCGGCATGAAACTTTTCAACGCATACAAGATGTACATGAACCAGATAATCGACTGGGAACCTTACAACTATAGTCTCTACAACAAAATCAAAGACAAGCACGGCCTTTTCTGCGATCAAAACAAAATTCCGGATCTAATCACGCGACTTTTCCCTGAATCTTTCAATAATTTTGGCGGAAAGCCTTGCCGGCCGGCGGACTCCGAATTTACAAACGATGACCTTCGCAAATTTATAGTAGATGATAAATACATCTTGCCTTATATTTCATTCAGATATCCGGGAAACGGCGACTTCGAAAAATTCAAATCGCGTTTTATCGAAACGGCGGCTGACGGGAAAAATACTCTTAAACTGGGAATGGTAGTACTATTTGACGCAAGCGTCACTCTTCCCGCAATGACGGTCGCGCGCGGCGGAATTATCGTATGCCGTAAAGGAAACATCATCGTATCAGGCGACATCGTTAACGATCCGGTTTACAGGCAATCACTGACTTTGATAGCTCTCGAAGGCGACATCATCATCAATGCAAATCGATTTGATGGCATAATCATTTCGATGGGCGAAGGTTCTAAATTCATCCCTCAAAAATTTCTGAATATCAATGGCGGACTTGCCGTTAATTCGCTTGACTTCCAGAAACTCGCTTCTCTTGGCGGCAACATAGCCTATAATACATATCAATCGCTGCCTCAAAACGATCCGGGTTTTTATTATGCTTCTATCCAGCCCGATGTAAGAAACTGGGAAGCGGAATTCAAATAGAAGCCTATTTTTTTCTTGAAAATCTGTTATAATATAATCAAGAGGTGATTTATTATGAAAAAAAAATACATTAATACATTTCCGACGCTGTTTTCATTTTTCATTTTTTTTATAACGCCGGCATTGATCGTTTTTTTGACGCCGTTTCCGGCGTCGGCTCAAACCGTAGAATTGGTAACGGTATCGACAGAAGCCGGACTTTCTTCGTTCACCGGCGGAAACATAAAAGAGGATCTGTTTTTACAAAGCCTTAATGAACTCGACAATCCTTACAGTCTCAAGCAAGGCACGAAACTCATAATTCCGAACCGGGACTTTCTGAACGGGATAAGCACCCTTGAAGGCACTGAAATCATCTCCAAAGCGAAGGAACTCAGAAAATCCATTCCCACGGCCATTATCGAAGAAGCCGAAAAATCATACGGACAAAATACTGAAACGGATTCCAGCGCCGGCATTTCAACTCTCGCCACTGTCATTCCACCTGATTATATTAAAATCCTCAAATTAATTCCTTCCAACGAATTCAGGCTCAGCGGAATCTCGCCAATTGAATGTGTCCTGCCGCCGTTTCGCCCCGGCCGTTTTTTCTTTGACGAACCGGTAGATATCTCAAAATTGAACTCGCCGCCGCCATCCAAAAATAAAATTTCCGGCAACTCAAATACCGCTGCAAACAATTCAGTAAACAAGGCAAATATTAACTCCGCGAATAATAATTCTACAAATTCCGGCACCACTAACAATTCCAATAGCTCAGCATTTTCAGACGTTACCGCGAACAGTGCAGTCGGAACCCCTGAAATTTCAAGCAATCAGGCTTTATCAGAAACTCCAGCCACGGATGCTCAGCGGGATTCTTCGTCAACGCAACAGCAATGCGCAACCTGCGGAAAAATCGGATGCACGGTCGATCATTCACCTCAAAACTCAAACATCACGATTGATAACCCTAACGGAAATTCCTCAGCGGATGGCGGACAGGCAACCTCATCTTCGCAACAGCAATGCGCAACCTGCGGAAAGATCGGATGCACGGTTGATCATTCACCTCAAAACTCAAATATCACGCTTGATAACCCTAACGGAAATTCCTCGGCGGATGACGGCCAGACAACCTCATCTTCTTCAACAACTTCCCGCGAAGACTATAGGGACGCGGGAGCAAGCGCTCCAAAATAAAACGCCAAGCAATAAAAGTACCAAACCCTAAAGCGCCGGACGCCAGTCAATAAAGATTTCAAGATTCCCTGATCAGGACATAAATCTGGCATCAAAAATAAAGAGATGAAATGAACATTATCAACGAATTCATATGCCAAAAAAAGAATGCGACCACGAAAGGATTTTCGCTCATTGAGATTATCGTCACCGTAATCATATTGGCGGTATCGATCATCCCTCTTCTTACAACGCTTTTCGAACATTACAAAGCGACAGCGGACATCGTCAACAAGGTAGTGGCCGCAAACTATGCCAAGGACGTTATCGACTATATTAAATCGCAACCTTATAATATCTTGAACCAGAGCCTGAACGAAACCGAGATTGGCGGCACTAATTCCAGCAAGAACTTTTCCTCGCTTCCGCCTCTGGCCAAAGGATTCAAACGCGAGGTTTCCATCGAGGAATTCAAGGACGAGCCCCTTGCGCCCGACACCAATGACAAAATTAATTACAAGGTTATCAGAGTAACCGTCACTTTCGATGATCCCTCAGGTTCACGAAAAGCGAGCGACAAAATTTCTCTTATGGGAACTATAATGATGGATAAAATCACGAGGTGATGACGATTGTACAAATGCAGCGGACATAATTCAAACCTTCAATATTCGCGAGCTTTCACTTTCATAGAAGTGATGACGGCCTGTGTAATATTGGCTTTTTTGACTGGTTCGCTTTATGCATTATTCTCCCGTAGCTTCAGCGGCGTGGAAGCGGGCAAAAATAAACTTGAAAATCTTCAAGACGCGGCACTCACCTTGGAATATATAAAACAGGACATCAAAGGCGGATATTTCAACAAGACATCCATCAAAGGCAGTGAGGTCGATGGCGAAAAATCATTCAGTGGCGGAGACGGTACTATGGAATTTTTAAAATTATGTTATGATTCCGCCGGCGAAGAAGTTCTCAAAAAGATCAGTTATAAGCTCGATGGCGCAACTGGAACGTTGCTTCGATCCGAAGAAGGCGGCAATTCACGATCCTTCGCCAAGGGCAAAATCAAAACCTTTTCCGCCAATCTTTATAAAGGCGCCAATCACGTATTCGTGGACGTCATTATTAAAGTCGAAACCAAAAACAAGCAGACCGTCGAACTCAGAAATGCAATATTTCCAAAGGACGTCCAGGCGGCAAACAAGAACTGGGTTCCAAACGCCTTCTAAAAAGCAATATAAAAAAATTCAGAAGTGAAACATTAAAGGATCTCAAAGTCGTACACGTCAATATTGATGGAGGCACCGGAGAACCTGGCCCATCCGGTTATCCTTCCTGAAACCGTAACCGTCTGTTCGGAATCAATTTTAAAATTCTGGTTTTTTAATTTTTTGAGCATTTTATCGTTCAAACAAACGGTCATGTAATGACGCTCATTAGTTCTGAAACTTTCACGGACATCAAGTCTATAAACGTTCTTCCGCCCCGAAGGATCATTTATCTTTTCCACCTTCGAAATTACGATCATCCATTTGAAATACTTGTTCTGAATGACCCCGATTATTTCATCGAGCTGAAATTTCAAATTCACATTATTTTTAGCATTTTCGAACACTTTTAGTTGTTTTAACGATTCAGAAAAAGTTTTCGTAAGATCTACCCTTAAATGAAAATAATTATAATATTGCGGCATGTCCATTATGTTATAAATAACGAGGCCGGCGATTAAAAGAAGCAATACCGAAGCGTAAAAAAAGATCGTCAGAAGACGCGGAACAATATTGCGCGTAAAATTACGGCTGAAAATTCCTTCCGATTCTTTTTCCTCTTTTATTTTGACGAATCGAACGCCTTCGGATATCCTTCGGCCCGGACCGTCCTCGTCAACCGCCTTCTCTTCTTCCGAAGTATCGCGGACGACCTCCATGGCTTCGAGAACGCCCTTATCAGAATCATCGACGCCGAGGCCGCCTTCAATCAGATCGTCAAATGTAAGGCTTTCGCGTCCTTTAGGCGGCTCGGAAGCACCGAGGCCGGCGGAGGGTTTTTCATCAACCGCGGCTTTGGCAACCGAAACAGGTTTAACTTCTTTTTTCGTATCCGATACGGCGGCGAGAAAAGATTCGTCTATAACGGCGACGACGCCGTCGCTTGAAATCGATTTTTTGCACGATTTACAAACGGTCACGGTCTCTAAATTTTTCATTCCGCAATGCGGGCAGTCTATAAACTTCATCCGGATTCACCGAAATCGATTATACCACAACAATAATGGAAAATCTATTTTATTTTATAAAAATTTAAGGCGGCCATGAACCCGCTGAGATAGAATTGTTCAAAAGCAAAATAGCACCGCGGAATGTTTTTGGAACACTCATGGCGACCCTCTGAATTAATATGTGAAAGCATCTTCTGGTACGAATCGAAATTCAGGCCGTATTTCATGACCGAACGGGCGCCTTCAATAAAAAACGAACGTTGCATATGATTTTCAGGCCTGTCATAAGGCGTAACAAGATCCGCGAGTTCCGTATAAAGCTTATGGCTTTCGGATAATTTTTCGAGATTTTCAAACGAGCGTATCTGGGAATAATAATTAGGATTGAACCTTACCGAATATACGCCGTTCATATTATAAGTAAAATCGTTTTTAGATGCGTCAAACTTCCAGTCGAAATTTAAAAAAGTCCCCATCGACGTCTTATATGCTTTAGGTTGCATATTCTCAAAACCGAATTTTGACGTGATGCCGGCCGCGTATATGAATCCGTCCTCGATAAAATATATGTTATAAAGAAAATAATGGGCCCTGAGAACCGGATCGGCGACTATAACGTCAAAATAGTTTCTGTCGACATAGAAATTCGAAAAAGGCAAAGGCTTATTTACTATAAAAAGCTTCCCGGATCTGGCGCATTCACATACCGCGTTCAGATTTACCACCCCGTTGGAATCGATATCGGCGTATTGATATATCACTTTTTCGATAAGCGGTTTCTGGTCGCAAGCTATAAATTCATCATTTAAAAGATCTGTTTTTTTCATTTTACCCCTCCCTGACTTTTTTCTTTTATTTTGCAAAAACAATGCCAACGAGCGCCATGTGAAAACAAGCGTTTTTGTGTTATTTACGGATGACTTGAATATCAAATCGAGATTTTTTTGTATCAAATCGAGACACGGGTTTATACTAAACTAAAGTTGTATCAAATTGAGAAAAACGTCATAAAAAATCAAATTAAAATTTATTTTCACGCGGTTTTATGGTATAATAAAATTTATGCTATTATCAGGCCGGGCAAGGATTAGTAGTGATGAAAGTTTTTAAAACACCTCATGTTCCGGGAATTTATGAAAGCGGGAATTTTAAAAATGACTGAAAATATATCTGGAAAAACGCGCGGCGTAAAAATATGCGCTATATTATTTTTTGCTTTTGCCGCCATTTCATTGTTCTCTTCAGGCGCGCTCGCGCAAATAGACATACAGGAAGTAAAGTCGCAGATAACGGTGCTTTCCGACGGCAAGATATCGGTCAAATACCAGCTCAAATTTCTCGAAAAGGAAAGTCGCGATAAAATAAGAACCGTCGGACCATTCGATAACGATCACACCATAAATTCCGTCAAATTCAGGGAAGTCAGCGGACCTGAAATAGGCGCCCGCCTCGTCTCTCCGGCCGCAAACATTCCAAACAGTTACGGCCTGGCCCTTAATAGTTATACGCGATCGGGCACGGCCTACGAGTTCGAAATAGTATACTCGGTGAACTCTCAATCGGTTTTTCCTACGGCCATAAACGGGAAAAACTATATAGGCGTCGAATGGCATGCTCCGGAGTGGGCGCGCCCGATATCCAAGGAGATAATAACATTTATAACGCCCGTCGAACTCGGGGCGGAAATTAAAAAGCCTGAAGACATAACGAACGCCGTCATGGACACGACAGGCGTCATCCTTCCCGAAACCGAAAAGAAAAATTTCGAGCGGGCCATTTTTTATCCCACCCCCGATGAGATATCAAAAAAGAACTGGCTATCGCTGCATCTGGAAAGCAATAATCTTGAAAAAAATCATAGGTTCGGCATCAAATTTTATATGCCTCAAAAATATTTTAAAATAGCGGACGCGGCGGCTTCCGCATCCGACGGCGCCGTCGGCGGTTCGTCTCAAAAAAACCGCGACGGTTCATTTAAATTTCCTCCGGCTGACGCGGCCGGATGGATGGCGCTTCTGATCATAGCGCTGATAGGCTATTTCATTTTAAAGATAGTTTTCGGCGCCATGCGCTGGTTCTTCAATATCATTTTTCCTCCTATCCCGCAGCTTCCGGACGAATCCGAATATGAAGCGCCGGAAATAGAAGTCGAAAACTTTACTTCGGCCGATAAAGTTCCCGATTTCGACCAGATCGAATGCGCGCTTTATCTTGGAAACGCCGCCAAGGTAGTTTCGCTGATAATTTTAAAGATGGAACGAAACGGAGCCATAACGCTCGTCAATCAGGACCCCCTACAGATACAGATAACGGATGCGGCAAAAGCCGTCGAGGATTACGAGAAAGCAGTGCTTCCCGCGATACTTCCGGACGGCTCGATCGACAAATCAAAGGTCGCGGCGATACTTGAAACGGTCAGCAAACGCGTGCAGTCAAAAGCCTGGGACTGCGACTATCATGAAACCAAACGCGTTTACGAGCAACGGATACGCGGACGTTACGATGACGCGAGAAGAAACAGACGCGTGGACAACGCTGACGATCTTTACTGGATAATGCTCGACAGCGAATACGACCGTTACAGCTACAGGCGCAGGTATTACGACGACGAACATTATCAATATAACGAAGGCCCGGCCGGAGACGGTCGCGAAGACCGCGAAAAGCGCGAAGACGATATTTTCGAAACCATTAAAAATTCCGGAGCGGTTAAAGGAGCGAGCAGGGCGGCTTCGTCGATAGAAGGCTACGCCTCGAGCGTCGCGAAAAGCGTCGAAGAAAAAGTATCGAAAACGACGGATTACGTTTCAAATAAAATGGCGTCCATCGGAACGGCTTTCGGATATTCGGCGTGTCACTCTGCATGCCATAGCGCTTGCCACAGCGCTTGCGTCCATTCGGCATGCCACTCTGCATGCGTGCACTCGAACTGTCATTCAGCATGCCATTCGGCATGCGATTGCCATTCGGCGTGCCACTCAGCATGCCATTCGGCATGCGTAAGCGATTTTTAAAAGGAAAATACGAATATATGCCCAAAGAAGAATATTCAGAAAACATAAAAATATACGAGACGGCGGTCGAAACGGCCGAACGGATGAAGATTCTCGCGTCGCTCGCGTCTTCGCTTATATCGAGCACTCGCGAGCAGGTTTATCTCCGGAAAGAGGACGGACTGCTGATACTCAGGCCGAATAAAATGTATTTCGTAAATAAAACCGCGCGAAACATTCTTGAAAAATTATATTCACCCGAATACCACGCCGTCTGCGGCGAGAAAAAAAATCACGTAAATATCGATCTTGAAAGGCTGATCGCTGAAACGGCGTCGCAGTACAAAATAGGAAAATCAAGGCTCGCTGATGACATTGAAAAGCTTCTTCAGACGCTGCTTTCACTTGTTTCATCTCAGAACTCCGTCCCTTACGTCGACCGCTATCCTACGCCGGCGCTGAAGCTAACGAATTTCGCGAGCCATGATATATATTATCCGGTCCTGTCGGAGATAGCCATGACATACAGATGCCAGCTCAAATGCAAGTTCTGCTATGCCGGCGTTGGAATGAAAAGCGGCCGGGCGGCCGGCGGGCCTGAAATGACCATCGGCGAAATAAAAGCCGTAATAAAAAAGATATTCGAAGAAGCTCACTGCCCGACCATATCATTCACGGGCGGGGAACCGACCACGAGGTTCGATGAGCTTTCAGACGCGATAAGTTATGCGAAATCGCTTGGAATGCGCACTAACCTTATCACGAACGGTCTGATACTGTCCGAGGCCGGAAAATGCGAAAGGCTCAGGGAATGCGGGCTGGACTCCGCCCAGGTAAGCGTCGAAGGCGCGGACGCCGGAACTCACGATATGATAACCGGCATGACCGGATCGTTCGAAAAGACTTTCGCCGCTGTCAAAAACCTCAAGGCGGCCGGGATTCACGTTCACACAAACTCGACCATAACCGAGGACAACGTCGAAAGCATAAACGCCCTTCCTGAAATACTCTCGAAACTCGGTCTTAAATACTTTTCGGTGAACATGGTCATAAAGACCGGATGCGCCAACGCCAATAAAGAAATATCCATCGGATACAAGGACATCGGCGAACGGATTAAAAAGTTAGACGATATCGCCAAGGGCCTCGGCATCAAGCTCGTATGGTATTCGCCCACGCCGTATTGCCTTTTTAACCCGGTCGAAGCCGGACTCGGTTCCAAATCATGCGCGGCGGCCTCGGGGCTTCTCTCGGTCTCGCCTTCCGGAGAAGTGCTTCCCTGCTCATCGTTTTCAGGCAGCCTCGGCAATATCCTGAAAAAAAGTTTCGAATCGATATGGTCATCCCGCGCGGCGAAATATTTCAGAAATAAGGAATTCACGCCTCCGACCTGTAAAAAATGCGGGCTTCGGGACATCTGTCAGGGCGGCTGCCCTCTTTACTGGGACGCGCGCGGCGATTTTTCGGAGATAGAGCCTTACGGATGCGGCAAAAACCGCATGAAGGACGCGGCATTCAAATTGAAAAGAATGTGCGTGGCGCCTAAATATGGAATATAATATCTGTTTTATGCTCATACAGAATAAATATAAGTGGTGGTTTTATGGGATCGTACAAACTCGACAAGTTCATAGGCTTCATTACCGGATCTATAGCCAATATTGAAAGCGCTATCAAAGAGGTCAACGAAATGCAGGAGGCTTTCACCAGCGAATACGTCAATAAATTTCAGATCTCTTTCGACGCCGAAACCGGCCGCATCACGGACTATGTCGTAAAAGCCTATATAAACGGAAAATATCAGAACTCAAGCAAGTTTTATGTTGAACTCACCAAATGCGTGGATGAAAAGAAAAAAGATCTCGCGGAAAAAAAGACCGCCCTCGAAAAAGAACTCAAAGTAAACGAAAAACGGCTCGATACCATTAAAAATCTGCGAAAAAATCTTATGGACGATTATAAGATCGCCAATCCTGAAATGGACGCTGCCGAAGAGGCCCAGAAAGTCGTCATTTCAAGGCATGAAGGCGCCATTTTAACGCTGGGCAAAACCGTCGCAACGCTATGCTCCGGAATGGGATTTATCACAAATTATTGGACGGTAAGCGCAATGAAAAAAAATCTCGCGGCCGAGATAGAAAAATTAAAACAGGAAAAGCTCAAGCTCAAGCTAATAAGAACGAAGTTCGTCGAAACAAAAACGGACAAGGAAAAGAAGGAAACGAACCTCGAAGCCGATTTCCGCGAAGCCATCAACAAGATCGGCTATTTGAAACAGGCTTACGAAAGAGTCGCCGGCGACGCGGAGCTCACCGCAGTCATAGAAGCCGCCGAAAACCTTCTGAAAACTGGCGCGCCTGAGATATTAAAGGAACTTGCGGGAGAATTTCCGGATATATCAAAATACATCGTTGAAAGGGTTAAAACGGCCGATTATGAAAAAAGCCTTAAAACAGTGGCTGAAGAAATAGGGTTTCTCAACGGCATAAAATCCGGATTCGAAAATATTCTGAAAACGGCAACCTCGTTGAATGAACAATACAAGCAATATAGTTCATATCTTTGTCCCTTGACGGTCGTCCTGCCCGAAGAATGCGAAGAATTCAAGGAAAGCTTCAAGCAGATGGCGTTGAAGGTAGTCGACGACCGGGCGCTCGGAAAGGAACCCGCCGAATATCTTAAGATCGTAGAGCCTTTCCACAAAAAATTCATCAACGAGCCTACGGTTAAAAGATGCTTCGAGGCTATAGGCTCGGCGATAGACGCGTCGGCCAAGGCTTGGAAATAAATCGTTCCCGCAAACGCTTACGATAAAAGCAATTTTATTTTAAAGGTGAAATAAATGCCGTTTTACAAGACCGAAATAAATGATGTCATGATCTTCGAGCCGCTGGTGATACCGGACGAACGCGGATATTTTTATGAAAGCTACAATGAGAATACTTTTAATGAAAGCGGCATCACCTCGCGCTTCGTGCAGGACAACCAGTCGCGCTCGACTTACGGCGTATTGCGCGGCCTTCATTATCAGCTTCCGCCTCACGCGCAGGCAAAACTCGTAAGAGTTCTGAGCGGAAAGATTCTCGACGTCGCGGTCGACATCAGGCGAAACTCGCCGACGTTTAAAAAATGGGTGTCCGTAGAACTTTCAGCTGAAAACGCCAGGCAGATATTCATTCCACGCGGATTTGCGCACGGCTTTCTCGTTCTAAGCGATACGGCCGAGGTCTTTTATAAATGCGATAACGCCTATAACGCCGCCTCTAACAGAGGTATAGCGTATAACGATAGCTCTCTCGCTATCGACTGGCGGATCGACCACCGCAAGATCATTTTATCGTCGAAAGACAAGGAAAATCCTGATTTTGAAAATGCCGAGAACTGCTTCTGATCTGATTTTTCAGGCGCGCTAATGTTATCTTTCCAAAAATGCTCTACGGCATCTCCGCCAAAAAAGCAAGCGTCATTCTCCCGGAGAAGCGTCCCGTTGCGATTTGACCGCTTCATTCACGTCCTTGACGCCGGAGCCGCCGGACGGCGCTAATGCGGCGAGCGGAACGGATGTAGCGGACGAACAGCCGGCGCTTACGCATTTTGCGGCGGAAGAAGCGCAACCCATTTTGTAAACGAGAGTGAACAGATAAGTGATCGCCATCGCGACAAGGCATCCGGCCACGACGCACAGCATTCTATCGAGCGCCGAAACATAAGTGTGCTTTTCTTTTTCCTGAATAAAGACTATAGCCAACGCCGCGAGCGCCGAACGCGAAGCGTTGCCAAGCTTAAGGAAAGAACAAAGAAGTATGGTCGCAAATACGGCCGCGCAGAGCATGAATAAATTCGGATCATGCGCAAGATATGCGAGAAGTCCCATAGTAGCGCCTATTATATTTGATTTCAATCTGCCAAGGGCAAGCTTGTTCGAATCGAATTCCTCGGGCGATAAAACCAGAAGGACCGAAACGATGCTCCAGTTGAACTGACGCTCAGGAAAAAGATAATAAAGCAGATAACAGATAGAAACGCCAGCTATGCACTTGATGACATAAGCAATAAACAAAGGATTTTTAATTGTTTTTATAAAATCGGACATAAATTCATTCATAAAAAAATTACCCGCACGTGATTATTTAATTTTCATTACGAACATCTTTGAAAATTAAAGGCATCGCTCATGCCCCGAATTTTTTCCGACAGTTACGATCTGGTGCGAAAAATGGACGACTGTCCACACTGAAAAGGCCGTAAAAATAAGCGCTATGCCGAAAAGCCAGCGCTCCAGCGACGCTAAATTATAAACGGCATGGGGTATTTTAACGATCTCGCTTATGACTTCAATAAAAAGCCCTATAACTACCAGCGTCGTTCCGCAATAATGGCAATAGTGGGTAAGCTCTTCCTCTCCATCGTCATATTCGGTATTTTTCTCTTCGGCATCGCCGCCGGCCTTGCGCTCCGCCTTTTTTATCATCGATATTATCGTGTCGCGCTCCTCGAGGACGACACCGTACGCTACAAGAATAGCGGCAATCGCATCGATCAGTTCGTCTAAAGCGCCCGAATCGTCGGCGACGTTCGTTAGAAATTTCACGGAATGAAGAAGCGAAAACACCATTATAAAAACAAGAATTAAATTAATTGCGATCATTCCATATTTAGATACAATGGTACCAAAAAATGCTTTTTTTAACATAATGTTATCCCCTTTAAATATCGGTATTTTTAACAATTCTGATCATGCCCGTTTCTCAAATCTGCCTTTCG
>CAZJFS010000058.1:0-23740 GCA_964545075.1 uncultured bacterium | reverse complement strand
GCCTTGATCTTTTTATCGAAGTAATTTCTGCGCGCTTCGTAAACGCCGTTTAATTTCGGTATGAAATCCTGCGGCCCGCGAAGAGCCTCGAGCGCCATGAACTGACAGACGGAAGCGGCGCAGGTCGCGCTGTGCTGCTGGAATTTAACTATATTGGAAATAAGTTTTGAATTGGCGGCTATATAGCCTACGCGAAGGCCGGTCATCGAATAGGATTTTGAAAATCCGTTTATAAGTATGGTGCGTTCCTTCATACCTTCGATAGACGCCATCGATGTGAATTTACGCCCGTCGAACAATATTTTTTCGTATATCTCATCGGAAATGACAAGAATGTCGTGTTCTATGGCGATCTTAGCTATTTCTTCAAGCTCTTTTTTATCGAGCACCATGCCGGTGGGATTGCAGGGATGGTTCAATATTATCATTTTCGTTCTGGGCGTTATTTTACTTTTTAATACGTTCATGTCAAGCTTGAACCCGTTTTTAGCGTCAGTCGGCACGGGCACCATTTTCCCCATGCATATATTTATTATATCGCCGTAAGAAAGCCATGAAGGGTCAATGACGAGAACCTCGTCGCCCTTGTCTATTACCGCCATCACGGCGTATAATATGGCCTGTTTTCCACCCGGAGTGACTATTATTTCACTGATATGATCGTATGAAACGTTGTTCTCTTCTCTGAGCTTTTTCGCGATAGCTTCGCGAAGCTCCACTATTCCGCGGCTATTCGTATATCTGGTCTCGCCGCGCTTGAGCGCTTCGATTCCGGCATTGATGATATTTTGAGGGGTCTTGAGATCGGGTTCGCCCCAGGAAAGATCTATCACGCGTTTTCCCTGTTTTTTAAGCGCGAGGGCTTTTTCGGCGATAGCTATCGATGAGGAGTTTTTTAAATTAAGCAAACGTTCGGCGAATTTGATTTCTTTCATTTATATCACCCGTTATATGTATTTGGCTTTTTCTTATTTTGTAATGTTTCCCGATAACAAAACCCGAAAAAACCATTATTTCGTTATGGCGTAAATTTGCCGTAATCCAGGAAAGATTATCAAAAATTAAGCCTTCTGTCAATAAATTCTTTTATGAATTCTTTTGTAAATTCTTTTTGACAAAACCTCTTTTGAGTGATATAATCGAGCCATAAAAGCAGCAAGTATCAAGTAGATATTTTATATAAAAACAAAAAGAAAGTTTTGGGGGGTAGTCCATGAACACCTATAATCTCGAGTCGCTCGGCATTTATAACGCCACCAACGTTTACAGAAACCTTTCAGTTTCCGAATTGATAGAAATATCTCTAGTACGCCAGGAAGGCAAACTCGCTTCCAACGGCGCGCTCGTTGTCAACACGGGAGAGCGCACCGGCCGTTCGCCCAATGATAAATTCATCGTCGACACGCCTGATATCCATGATAAAATATGGTGGGGCCCGGTAAACAAACCGATGAAGCCCGAACTTTTCGAACATCTTTATACGCTCGCCACTACCTATCTCCAAAACCGCGATATATTCATATTCGACGGATTCGCCGGAGCGGACAAGGATCACAGGCTCGCCATACGCGTCGTAGCCGAAAAGGCATGGCACGCGCTTTTCTCGAACACTTTATTCATCAGGCCTACTCAGGCCGAACTCGCTGAACACGTTCCTCAGTTCACCGTCATAAACGTTTGCGGCATGAAGGCCGTTCCTAAAATCGAAGGTTTGAGTTCCGAAGCTTTCGTCTGCGTAAACTTCCAAAAAAAGATCATTCTCATAGGCGGAACGCAGTACGCCGGCGAGACCAAAAAAAGCATATTCTCGATATTAAATCATCTCCTGCCGCAAAAGAACGTATTCCCGATGCATTGCTCGGCGAATCTCGGCGAAAATAATGATTCAGCGCTGTTTTTCGGTTTATCCGGCACTGGAAAAACCACGCTTTCGGCAGATCCTCAAAGACGCCTCATCGGCGACGACGAGCACGGCTGGTCCGACAACGGCATATTCAATTTTGAAGGCGGATGCTACGCTAAATGCATCAACCTCAGCTACGAAGCCGAACCTCAGATATGGAACGCCATAAAATTCGGTTCGGTCCTTGAAAACGTATCTATCGCGCCCATATCGAAGGTTCCGGATTTCAAATCCGACAAGATCACGGAAAACACGCGCGCCACATATCCCGTAGAACACGTTCCAAACTGCGTGATTCCCGGCGTAGGCCCGCATCCAAAGAACGTTTTCTTCTTAACATGCGACGCTTTCGGCGTGCTTCCTCCTATCGCGAAACTTGACGCCAACATGGCCATGTATCACTTTCTGTCCGGATATACGGCGAAGGTCGCCGGAACGGAAGCCGGAATAACCGAACCCAAGGCTACTTTCAGCACATGCTTTGGTTCGCCTTTCCTTCCGCTTCATCCGACCACTTACGCTAAACTCCTCGGCGAAAAATTGACGAAACACGGCGCAAACTGCTGGCTGGTAAACACCGGCTGGAGCGGCGGACCCTACGGAACCGGATCGCGCATGAAAATATCCATAACAAGGGCGCTTCTTACGGCGGCTCTGCGCGGAGATCTCGAAAAAGTAAAATATCACAAAGACCCGATATTCAATTTCTGGGTCCCGGACACATGCGAGGGCGTTAACTCGAGCGTTCTCGTTCCGAGGAACACATGGAAGAACACCGAAGCTTACGACAAGAAAGCGCATGAACTCGCCTCACTTTTCGTAAAGAACTTCAACGAATATAAGGACTTCGCGTCGGCCGATGTAGTAGCCGCCGGACCGTGCGCTTAATCCAATTCAAAAGCTTTATGCGGCGGAAGCCAACCGCTGGATCGAACGCAAGATCGATATAATGATAGGTTTCAACGAACGGATAAAAAAGCAGGCATAAATAAAAAGACCGGAAAGAAATAAATCTTCCGGTCTTTTTACTATTTTACGGCCCGTTCTTCAACGCGCCATTTCGTATTATTTTCCGTCTGTTTTAGGAGCCTCGGGCGCTTTAGGGGCTTCAGGAGTTTTAGGAGCTTCGGGTGCTACGGGAGCGGCCTGTTCGCCTTTAGGCATTTCGGGCATTTTAACTTCCTGAGCGCCTTCGGGTTTTTTGAAGAGAGATTCGTCGATAGCGCCGAATTTCCAATCTTTGTAAATGGCTTCCGTCATGACTTCGCCCTTTTCGTTAAGAACCGACATTTTAGAATAAGCGCCGAGCTTGCCGTCTACCGTAAAAGTGGTCTTCTGTTTCGTCGCTTTGTCTAAGAGCGTGTATGTTTTGTTTTCACCGTCTTTGCCTTCGGTGATTTCGCATGACGTTTTCTGTTTTTCAATCATTTCGCGGATGTTCATGTTATCTACGGAAGCGCGGTCCATAGGCATTATCATTTTCTGAGCTTCGATGTACGTCCAGGCGGCGGCGGGAGTAACTACCATTCTGGTTTTCATGCCCTGAACTTCTGAATCTATTCTGAAGTTTTTGACATCTTTAAAATAAAATGTCATTACGTTCTTCATTTCCTGATCGCCCATTTTCGATTTGGTTTCCATAACGTACGTCACGTTGTTGGCGCATTTTTCAGTGAGCTTGATGAGTTCTTCAAAAGCGGCGTTTGCTTTTGCGTCATCGGCCGCGAAAGCGGTAGAGATAACAAGGGCTATAATAGCGATTACCGATAAGATACTTAAGACTTTTTTCATTTAAAACCTCCGGAATTTTATTTTTTTTGACGTGAGGTATAATAACATAACTCAAATAATTTATCAATAATTAATTAACGTTTTTTTAACGGCAAAAAATTTTCTGGTTTGACTTAAAGATTTATTTGTGATATATTAAAAAAAATAAAACTTAATAAAGCCGCTTTAATGAATGTAATTTATGGAATAGAAAACTATAAACGATCCGAACGTCCGGTCTATGTGGCCCTGGGCGCTTTTGACGGCATACACCCCGGGCATGCCGCGCTTATCGAGACGGTAGTGAAAAAAGCACGAAAATCAGGCGGCGAGTCGATGGTTCTGACTTTTCATCCTCATCCGAGGGCTTTTATAAAAGGCCGCGAGTCGTTTAAAATGATATCGACCCAGGATGAAAAGTTAAAAATCCTCGAAAAATATGGAATAGAGACAGTTTTGATAATCGAGTTCGACGACGGGTTCGCCGCCACTACCCCGGAAGAATTCTGCGGCGGAATACTGCACGAAAAGCTTCACGTATCGGAGGTTTTTGCCGGATTTAATTTCTGCTTCGGCGCGAATCGCTCCGGAAACGCCAGAAGCCTCGTAGAAGCCGGTGAAAAATATGGCTTTTTTGTCAGCATCACGGCCGGTCTTGAAATTTCAGGATTCATGGTTTCTTCTTCCAAGATAAGGCTTTTGATCGAAACGGGCGCGGTGGAGGATGTCGTTAAATTTCTGGGAAGGCCTTATACGCTTTCCGGGTCCGTGGTTCACGGCGACGGCCTTGGCAGCCGCTTAAAAATTCCGACGGCAAACATAAAACCGGACGATGAAGATAAAATAATTCCAAAAGCGGGCGTTTATATAGCCGAGTGCTTAATCGGCGGAGAAAATTACAAGGGCCTCATCAATATTGGCACGCGTCCGACCGTTTATGAAAGAAGCTCGAATATAGTAACGATAGAATTGCACATTTTAAATTTTAACGGCGAGATTTACGGAAAAGAAACGCAAGTGACGTTTTTAAAAAGGATCCGCGACGAACGCAGATTCACCGACTTTAACATGCTCTACGCTCAGATACAAAGCGATATCAAATACGCGCTGGATTATTTCAGCGTTTGAAAAATTTTAGATTCAGGACGGCAAATGCAGGAAGCTGACATAAACAACAAAACAACCACTTCTGACGCAAACGGATCTTCGGAGGTTAAAAAGACGACGAAACAACTTTTAACCACAAAGACGAGTTCAAGCATAGCCACAAAACTCACTTTTTATATAACCTTTCTCGTTTTCGGCATAATGGCGGCCACATCTATCTACATGGCCCGCCAGCAGGAAATGGTGCTCGTCAGCAAGATGATCGGTATCGCTGAAAACCTCAGCAAAGCGCTCGTCGTAAGTTTCAGCGAGGCCATACTTTCGAATCAGCTCATGTCGCTTCAGGGCTCCGTCGAAGACGTAAAGCGCGACGATAACGATCTTCTGGTCTGCGAAGTTTACGATATAGACCTCCGCTGCCTCGCTTCTTCCAACGATAAAAACCGCGGAAAAACTCCCGAAGAAAATAATACCGCCGCCGGGCTCGTAAAAAAGGCCATCGAGTCGGCGTCAACTCAGAGGGTGCTTACCTCTCAAAAACAATGCCTCGAGATCGCCATTCCTCTTGTCATAAGTAAAACCACCAAAGGAAGCCTTTTTATAAAATATTCGCTCGCGGCCATGAACGCCGAGATCGCATCGTCATATCTTAACTCTATATTGATCTGCATCGTCGCCATAATCATCGGCTGGCTGATTTCAATGTTTTTAAGCCATAAGATCACGACCCCTATATTCGACCTCGTAAACGGCGCGAATGAAGTTTTAAAGGGAAATTTCGACTATAAGATCGCGAGCATATCCGACGACGAAACAGGAATAATATCAACTGCCTTCAACTCGGTTACGGAAAATCTCACGCTCAAAATCCGCGAACTGAAGGAATATTCGGAAAACCTGGCGAAAATAAACGCCGAACTCGACAAAAAGATAAGCGAAATGAGATCGCTCCAGGAACTCGGCAAGGTCATAAGCTCGATATTCAATCTTGAGGAACTTTTGCGGGCCATCATCCAGAACTCGACGATCGTTATGAAAAGCAAGCGCTGCTCGATAGTTCTGGTAAATGAAAAGACGGGCGATTATTACATAAAGGTCGCCAAAGGCCTCGAGGAGACCGAAAGCTTCATTGAGAATCTGAAACTTAAGACCGGCGGGCTCGTCACCGACTACTGCACAAAACAAAAACTTCCGCTTCTGGTAACCGACATGGAAAACGACGACCGCTTCCCGAAGACCGGCGCTAAATATAAGACCAAATCCTTCATAGCAGTCCCGCTTATCGTCAACGACAGGGTTATCGGCGTCATCTCCGTCACCGAAAAATTCAACGACGATATTTATAACATGTCCGACATACAGTTGCTTCAGATATTCGCGAATCAGGTCGTCATCGCCATAGAGAACGCGAAGTTATACGAAAAACTCGTAGTGCGCGAAAAACTCGAGCGGGAACTCGAGATCGCCCACAACATACAGATGAGCATGCTTCCTCAAAAATATCCGGAAATAGCCGGAATTTCGATAGCCGGAATTTCGATACCCGCTAAAGAGGTCGGCGGCGACTACTACGATTTCCTGCCGATAACCGATTCGAAGGTCGCCATAACGATAGGCGACGTTTCCGGAAAGGGCGTTCCGGCGGCGCTAATGATGGTAATGATCCATTCGATATTAAGAGCGAAGGTCATGAGCGAGCACAGCCCCAAGGAACTGGTCTTCGACCTCAACAATTCGCTTTTCAACGAACTCGAACCGCGAATGTTCATAACCTTTTTCTATATGCTACTGGACACCGATACAAAGATGATCAGATATACCAACGCCGGTCACAATTATCCGATGATATTCCATGCCGACAACAAGGAAGTGGAGTCGCTCAAGGACGGCGGCCTGCTCCTCGGCGTATTCGAAAACCCCGAATATCAGGAAGGCTCTTATCAGCTGGTCGACGGGGACGTCGTCGTGATGTACACCGATGGCATAGTCGAAGCCATGAACGAGAAAGACGAAATGTATGGCTATGACGAGTTCTGCGAATTGATGCACAGGATAAAGTACCGCAAAGCCGAAGAAATTAAAGAAGATATACTCGAAGCCACGCGCAAGTTCATGGGCACCGCAGCTCAATATGACGACCTGACGCTCATAGTCATTAAGATAGACAAAGAATAATAAATATTCTAACATAGAGCATAGCATAGAATGGAATAGAACATGTGCCGATAAGATATTTCAGGTTACCTAATGTAAAATCAAGTTAATAAGATAGCAATATAATAGCGGATATAAAAAAGCCGGACCCTGTTTTTCAGGGCCCGGTTTTTTTAAGTTATAGAGTTTTATATTAGAATTATATTAAAATTCAAGCTGAACCTGTGAATAGAAGCGGTCGTTGTTGACGGCGGGATTTTCCTTACGGTTCTCGTAAACAAACTGCCATTTAGCCATTTTGTGGAAATACCAGTTAAGGCCGAGAACGTGAGCTTTCGTCGTAGTATCGCCGGCGGCGCCGCTGATATCCCACTCGAATACGTCTTCTTTAAGAGAGAGTTCGAATTTAGGATTAAATTTATAGCCGCCTTCGACATATCCGCCGCGGCCGACGAGATCGCTTATGCGCCCTGCCATACCGGTTTTAAGCCACTGATATTCGCCCTGCCAGAACCATTTGTCCTTCGCGTATTTAACGTCCAAGCCTGCTCTGTCTCTTTTGAAGTCGCCGGCAATCGTAGCTAAAGCCTTGGTCGCGCCAAACGACGGGACGGCGGCCGAAGCTGCCTTATAGCGTTTGCCGGTCTGGCCGGAAGCGCCGAACTGCCAGAATTTATCGGGAGCGTATGTTACTCTTCCGACTATGTTTTTGTCATCATTCGAATCGTTTTTACGGTTGATGCCTTCGCCGTTTGTAGCGGAAATATAATATGTGAAAGGATTATTTTTCTGGTTATATTTGAACTGAACGCCCATATCGCGGCTATCGTCGCCGGCGACTTCGTGCTGAGAGTTGCTTCCGACCTGCGAATAATTCACGAGGTATAAATTTTTAGGTCCGAGCGGAACTTCAAGGCCGAATGGAACTATGAACTGGCCGGCGCGAATTTCCCAATCCGGCGTGGGTTTATATGCTATGCTGGCATCGAGCAGCGTCATTTTCCAGTCGTTTGAGTTGGTGGCGGTAGCCGGGGAATTGCCGCTCATGTTCGTCTGAGCGAAAAAGCTGAGCTTATCGTCATGTTTTTTATTCATGATAAGTCTGGTTCTGGCGGAATTCCATGAAGAACCCGCTGCGCCGGGCGTGTTATCGTCAGTATAGCGAACCTGAGTATAGCCGGTTATTTTGAGTTCGTTTTCCTTATCTTTTTTAGCGATCTCTACTTCTTTTGATTTATCGGCCGCTATAGCAGCTTTTATGTCAGTATTGACGGCTTCTTTTACTTCGGGAGCCAGTTCGCTTTTAAGTTCGGCTTTGATCTCGCTGATTATTTCATTCTTGAGTTCATTTTTAATTTCGTCTTTTATTTTTGCCGCTTCGGCTTCCGTAAGCTTTCCCTTTTTGACATATTTTTTAAGGGTATTTTCTTTTTTTGCTTTAGCTTTAGCTTTTTTAGGAGCTTCAGTTTTAGGCGTTTCGATCTTTACGGCTTCCGGCTTCGGAGCTTCTACGGTTAAAGCCGGTTTTTCAGCCGAAACTTCTTTTACCTCCGCCTTGACGGCTTCTTGTTTTACGGCTTCGGCCTTGACCGGCGCCGCTTCTTTTTCGACGGCCGCGAAAGCGGTTCCGCCCAGTAATGACATTGTGAGTAATAATGCTGCAAGCTTAGTTAATGATTTCACTACTTTCCTCCTGAATTCTATTGATTTAAAAATGTTTTCACCCCTGAAAGGCTTGCACATTTTAATACATTTAAGAACCCGTGTCAAGAAAAAAGTTAGTACCGGTTCACCTCGTCAATAAGCATCCTTAAGCGGCCATACTTTTTACGATCAAAATTAAAAACGAGCCGCGGAAGGGATACGATATCTTTCTCTTCGAGTTCCTCGGAAAGCGCCGCGGAAATTTCAAAATTTCCTTTAGTTATTATATCCTTGAAATTTTCGTTCAGCCGATCGACGGCGTCTTTCGGGATCTGACGTTTCATTCTTACGGCGAGCATATCTCCGACGAATCTTAATGAATGATAATTATTATAAAAAGTGTTTATTTCACGTACCGCGTCATCCGCCGTCCGGCAAATTTTAAAAAATGAAAAATCGTCTTTTGAAATAAGATTTTTAGCCAGCATCTGTTCGCGCATGAAAACTTCAAGCGACTTCCAGTAGGTGCCGCCCTCGGCTTCGATCATAACGACGGGAAGCGGGTTGCTCTTTCCGGTCTGTAAAAGCGTAAGAAGTTCGAATCCTTCATCGATGGTTCCGACGCCGCCCGGGAATAATACGATCGCATCCGTCTCTTTGGCGAACGATAGTTTTCTGGTGAAAAAATATTTGAAGATTATGAGCCTTTCTTTTGCTATGAACGGATTCGGCTCATATTCGAAAGGAAGCCTTATGGATACTCCGAAGCTCTTTTCAATGCCGGCGCCTTCGTTGGCCGCCTGCATAATACCATAGCCCGCGCCGGTTATCACCATATAACCCGCATCCGCGATTTTTTTGCCGAATTCAACGGCCGTCTTATAGTCCGGATCTTCCCTGGGCGTTCTGGCCGAACCGAAAACCGATACTTTTTTAATGCCCTTATATTTACCAAACATTGAAAACGCCCTATATATCTCTTTCAACGATGAATTCATAATTTTTACGTCGAGGCGCGGAAATCCTCCGTTTAAAAATCTGAAGCCGCTTATAATGATTTCACGGACGAAATCGTCGTTATCGCCATTGCTGAATTCGGCTACGAGATCGGCTATCTTTTTATCGAGCGTTTCATTTCCCGTCGAATATTTTTTCATGGGCCTCTTAAGTTCCATCTTTTATCTCCTATAATTTAATTAACTTATTTAATACGGTTTCTTTAGATATTTCATCGACGGGAAGCGCTTCCGAGACGTTATATTCCCCTACCGAAACACGCCGCAATCCGCTCATATGACATGGTATTCCAAGTTTTACTCCTATATCGTAACAAAGCGACCTTATATAAGTCCCTTTCGAACACGAAACGCGGAATGAAAAATTAAAGCCTTTTAAAACTTCGTCATATAAAGCTCGCTCGCCCGTCAATTTTATGGAATATATTTTGCAAAGCCGTTTTTCACGGGGAACCGATATTCCGTTTCTGGCGAGCTTATAAAGAGGAACGCTGTTTCTTTTCAAAGCCGAGAACATAGGCGGCTCCTGCATGATCTCGCCGACAAAACTTTCAATGGCCAGCTTAAGCCCGGAAAAATTTTGGGGATCATCGAAATAGCCGGCGGGAAGTTCTTTCGCTTCAAGGACTTTTCCCGTTGAATCGTACGAATCGGTCGCGCTTCCGATAAAAAGCGTCGCTTCATAGCATTTGTCGAGCGTAAGAAAAGAGTCCGACTTTTTAGTTCCGCCATTTATGAGAATAATGACGAGGCCTGAGGCTATGGGATCGAGAGTCCCGGCGTGACCGATCTTGGCAAGCGGACGTTCGGCCTTAGGCGCATCCGTTTTGAAAGTCATCTTGATCCTGCGGATTATATCATAAGAAGAAATTCCGGTACTCTTATCTATCAAAAGTATCGAGTCCGGAATCTTAAAGTTGTTTATATTTTCAGGCATATCTTTATTACTGGTATATTAGAAATTTTTAATATATTCGCTGAACTCGCCGATGATCTTTTTGACGGCCTCGTCGAGCGTGCCATCATATGTCATGCCGGAAGCTTTTCTGTGGCCGCCTCCGCCGTATTTAAGAGCGAACTTTTGAACGTCCACGCTATTTCTGGCGCGAATGGAAAGCTTTATCTTTCCGTCGTGCAGATCGCGAAAAAGTATCGCCACCTCTATAGTTTCGATCGAGGTCAGGTTATTAATAACGTTTTCAAGGTCGTCGGAATTCGCTCCGCATTCGTCAATTTCTTCGCGGGTCGCCGTTATCCAGCCGATCTTTCCGGACGGGTCGAATTTTATAGTCGAGAGGACTTTTCCCATAAGGACGATCTTGGCCGCGCGGTTCGAAAAGAAAACCTTTTTCGAAACATGTTCGGGTGAGGCACCCAAATCGACGAGCTCCGAAGCCACTTCGAAAGTGGACGAATTCGTGTTCTCGAACTGGAACGACCCCGTATCGGTAAGAAGTCCTACATAAAGCGTCTCGGCGATAGCTTTGTCTATTTTTATCTGCATATCGAGAAGAAGGTTATAGATCATTTCGGCCGTCGATGAAAAAGACGAATCGACGAAACTGATATCGCCGCATTTTTCGGTTCTGACATGATGATCGACATTCAATATCAGATCGGTGTACTTTCTCAGATCGGTGGTATCACCGACGCGCTTTAAGTTTCCGACATCTAAAACCACGGCGCAGTCGAATTTCGGCCGCTCGTTTTCAAGTTCCGCGAAGGTCCTGTATTTCGAAGTAAGCGGAAGGAACTTATAAATATGAGGAACCGGCGAATTAAGCGCAAGCGTGGTTATTTTTCCAAGCTGATTAAGCCCGAGCGCGAGCCCGACCGAAGAAGAGATATTATCTCCATCCGGATTTATGTGCGAAGTTATAAGTATGTGCTTCGCTTCCTTGAGTTTATAAATTATCTGAATATAGTTTTCGTCATTAATTCTTGTCTGCATCGGGCTCTTTTTCTCCCTCCGGTGCTTTTTGCTTTTCTTTATCCTGTTTTTCTATCGTTTTTAATATAGTTTCGATGCGATCCGCCCGATCGATAGTTTCGTCGTAGATAAATTTGAGAAATGGCGTGTATCTCATCGCAATTCTCGTTTTCAAGATCGAGCGGATAAAGTTCGACGCCGAATTCAACGCCAGCTGAGCTTTTTCAAGCGTTCTTTGATCGCCCATCACGCCAAAATAAATTATGGCATGCTGCATATCTTTCGAGACTTTCGCGTCGGTTATCGTCAAAAATTCTGGCACGCGCGTGTCCTTCACTTGCGTCCTGATTATTTCGGATACCTCGCGTATCAGCAATTGGCGGACTCTTTCGGATCTGTATTCCATAGTGAAATTCCTTTACTAATGTTAGTTTTTATGAGCGTTAGGAATGAATTCTGCCTTTATTTCCTGGATTTCGAACGCTTCTAAAATGTCGCCTTCTTTAATATCGTTGAATTTATCAACGCCGATTCCGCATTCGATGCCGGCGGTGACTTCCTTAGCGTCATCCTTGAAACGTTTCAATGACTTGACCTTTCCTTCGTATACTTCTATTCCGCCTCTGACGACGCGGACGCTGCACTCGCGGACGATCTTTCCGTCCTTGACCTGGCAGCCGGAGATCAAGCCGACGTGAGGTATTTTGAAAACCTGACGGACTTCGGCGCGGCCGAGGATGACCTCTTTATACGTAGGATCGTACATACCGACCATAGCTTGCTGTATCTGGTCGATAGCGTCATATATTATTCTGTAAACCTTGACGTCGACTTTTTCGGCTTCGGCAAGTTTCTCGGCGACGGCCGAAGGCCTGACCCTGAAGCCAATTATCAGCGCGTTTGAAGCGGCGGCGAGGAGCACGTCGTTTTCAGTTATGGCGCCGACGTTGTTGTGAATGACGTTGACTCTGACTTTTTCGTTTGAAAGTTTTTTCAACGAATCAGACAGCGCTATGATCGATCCGGCAACATCGCCTTTTAAAATTATGTTCAGATCCTTCACTTTTCCGTTCTCGATCTCAGTGAAAAGATCGGACAGCGATATATGTTTTTTCATTTTCATGCGTTCTTCGCGCATCGCTATCTGGCGGTGCGTCGCGATATCGCGAGCTACTTTTTCCGAAGAGACGACTTTAAGCTTATCACTGGCCTGAGGAACTTCATTTAATCCTATTATTTCAACCGGCATTGACGGAGTGGCTTCCATAACCCTTTTGCCGCGATCATTGGCGATACTTCTGACCTTTCCGAAAGTATTTCCGACGATAACCGGATCGCCGACGCGCAGCGTGCCTTTTTGAACAAGGATGGTCGCGATGGGCCCGACGCCCTTATCGAGCTTTGATTCTATTACGACGCCTATTGCCTTTCTGGTCGGATCGGCCTTGAGCTGTTTCATTTCACATACGAGCAGGATCATTTCAAGAAGGCCGTCTATATTTATTCTCTGTTTGGCTGAAACTTCCACGCAAACAGTGTCGCCGCCCCAGTCTTCAGGGACGAGGCCGTGTTCGGCAAGCTGTTTTTTAACGTTATCAAGGTTGGCGCCGGGTTTATCTATTTTATTGATGGCTACGATTATCGGTATTTCGGCTGCGATAGCGTGATCTATAGCTTCTATCGTCTGAGGCTGAACTCCGTCATCGGCCGCTACGACGAGGATCGCGATATCGGTAACTTTGGAACCGTGCGCGCGCATCTGCGTAAAGGCCTCGTGGCCGGGCGTATCAAGAAACGTTATTTTCTGGTTCTTTCCGATATCTACCTGATAAGCGCCTATATGCTGAGTTATTCCCCCGTCCTCCGTCGCGACGACGTTGGTTTTTCGCACCGCGTCGAGAAGCGAGGTCTTGCCGTGATCGACATGGCCCATTATCGTTACGATAGGCGGCCTGGTGACCATTTTTGAATGGTCATCGACATCGTCGTGCATCTGTTCTTCCGCTTCGTGGGCCAGTAAATTCACTTTATAATTATATGTTTCAGCGATCTTGCAGACGACGTCGACCGGGATTCTCTGATTGACGTTCATAATGCTATAATTCATGAGCTTTTTAATGACGTCGATACGCTGA
Organism: uncultured bacterium; assembly: GCA_964545075.1. Classification (GTDB taxonomy): domain Bacteria; phylum Muiribacteriota; class UBA9980; order UBA9980; family UBA9980; genus DAOPXV01. The sequence goes on along the minus strand of CAZJFS010000058.1, from coordinate 10,081 downwards.
AGATTCATCATGTCGCACAGTTCTTTTACTGAAAGGGGTCCCTGGACGTTTATGGATTTTTCATCCTTGGGCGGAGCTGGCGGTTCGACAGGAGCCGGTTTGTGGTGATGGCGGTCGTGCTGGCCGTGATGGTCAAAATGCTGCTTCGGAGGTTCGGGAGCTTTTGCGGCAGGCGCGACAACGGCGGGCTGCTGAGGCTGAACCGGCGTAACCGGTTTTACTTCAGGAGCTTTCGCGGCAGGCTGTTGCTGGTGATAAACGGGTTGTTGCGGTTTTGGCTGAGGCTGTGCAGTTTTGACATCCGGCTGTTTGGGATGCGCGACCGGCGGCTGTTGATAAGAAGGTATTATCTTGGTTTCGGGCTGTTTTACCGCCGGCTTCACTTCGGGCGCTTTCGCTGCGGGCTGGTGAGACGGAACCATTTTCGCCGTTTCAGGCTGTTTAATCGCGGGGGCGGGAGCGGGTTTTACTTCCTGTTTCTGCGCTTCGGGAATCTTTTTATCATGCGCCTTGTGTTCCGGCACGGCCGGTTTAACCTCGGGCTGTTTTGCCGCCGGTTTATTGAAATGACTTTCGAGGGCCTTCGCCATCGGTTCATCTATGCCTTTAAAATGGCTCTTTATATCTTTAAACCCAAGTTCATGCAGTATGTCAATCAACTGCTTGCCCGTCATATTTTTTTCTTTTGCGTAATCTAATATTCTAATCGTCAAAACTATCACCTCCCATGGTGTTTTCTATTTTTATTCGTGTCCGGCCGCATTAGGGCCGGGCGTATTTTCAGTGTCTTCTTCGGTTTTAACTTCGGGAGCGGCAAATGTCGTGTCCATCATCTTGTTGAGATGTTCCTTGTATTGCGATTCGCTCTTAATATCTATCTTGTATTTTGTGAGCTGAGCCGCGAGACGGACGTTCTGACCGTCCTTTCCGATCGCGAGGGAAAGCTGATTGTCGGGAACCACTACAAGAAATCCTTTCCCGCCTTCAACGTGATTGACCGATATGACTTTGGCTGGTGAAAGCGCGTTCGAGCAATAAGCCGACGCGTCCTCGTCCCAGCGAATTATATCTATTTTTTCGCCCATAAGTTCTGAGACGATCTCTTTGATGCGCGAACCTTTAAGGCCGACGCAAGCGCCGATCGGATCTATCTTTTTGTCATTGCAGGCGACCGAGATCTTCGAACGCGATCCGGGTTCGCGCACCGATGATTTTATTTGAACTATACCTTCATTTATCTCGGGAATATAATATTTGAAAAGCCCTACCAGAAAGTCGTTTGAAGCTCTCGTAACGACTATTTCAAGGCCCTTGCTGTCTTTGCGGACATCCGCTATACAAACTTTAACGGGGCTTCCAACTCTGAAATTTTCTCTTCCGATCTGTTCCTTTTCAGGAAGAACGGCTTCGACTTTTCCAAGAGATATAAGAACCTTATGCTTTTCAACTTTCTGAACAGACCCGACAATGAGTTCGCCTATTCTTGTCATGTATTCGGTATGCTGAGTTTCGCGTTCGGCTTCCTTTATTTTTTGTATAACAACCTGTTTAACGGTCTGCGCGGCGATACGGCCGATATCTTCGGGCGGTATCTCAACCTCGAATATCTCATTGACCTGTATGTCGGGTTTGTATTTGCTGGCTTCCGAAATGGTAATTCCGTTTCTCTGAAGCATGTTATCGTCCGTAACCGTACGGCGCCAGAATACTTTTATTTCCTTTTTTTCCTCGTCGATTAATACCCTGAGGTCTTTAGAAGAGCCGAGTTTTTTACGATATGCCGTAATAAGCGCCTGTTCTACCGCGGTATAAATAACGCTTTTATTGACCCCTTTTTCTTCTATGATCTGTTTCACCGCTGTGAAAAATTCGGTGGGTTTCATCAAAGCCTCCTTGAATCTTTATATATTGATAAATAATTAAATTAAACTTAGCTAACATGGCGCCGCTTAAAATAAAAGTGATAAAATGAAAAGCCGGATAGCGTGTGTAAAGGTCAGAATTGTATCTTTACGTTAGCTTTAGCTATATCCGATAGCGGCACGATAATTTTCGGCTCGGGAAATTTTATTATTTTTTTAGAACCAGTGGCCTTTTTTTTAGGGCCGGATGAAGCCGATTCGCCGAATCCCGTAACCTCAAGCGTTATCGTTACCGGTTCAGTTTCGCTAACCTCACGAAGGAACCCTGAAAATTTATTTTGTTCGTTTATTCTGGTTTTAAGCCTTATGACTATTTCAAATCCGAGATTAGCTTTATAATCTTCAAGATTTTCAAAAGCCCTGGTTATACCCGGTGAAGAAACTTCAATCGTATAATCGACCTGGTCGAGTTTGGGATGTTTCGAAAGTTCGCCCTCGATCATTTTCGTAACAACGATGCAATCGCCGTGAGTTATTCCATCATGAACGTCTTTCTTGTTGGCCCTGTCCACTAAAAATCTTAAAACCATCGAAGTTGAATGTTCAAGGTTTGCGAAGCCGAATTCAACGAGCCTGAAGCCCGCCTCGGTCAATCCGGGTTTCAGATCCTCGATTATATCTTTGATCTCGTCGTTTATAGATGCCACTTCAGTACTTCCCCTTAAGCGTATTTTTTTATTCCTTATAAAAGAAAAAGTGGACCCTAGCCCACTACCTAAAAAAAATTAAATTATATGGTCGAAGATTATTCTATCACAAACCATAAAATAAATCAAGAAATATTTAAAATGATTAACGCTCAACGGCAAATTTATTTAACGCTCAGCGCGGTTCTATATCAAAATATTCGTAAAGCTCCTGGATATCGTCATCGCTGATATCTCCGGTAATTGTATTTTCACGGGTTTTTGAATCCTTAAAAATATTTTTATTTTCAAGCACTTCATTTAAAAATTCACTGATCTCGTTAAGCGAAACGCGCGACACCAGATCATCGAGTATCTTTTTTTTTCCCATGAATATTACCATCTGGATCAGTTCGGATTCCTCATGCCATTTGACGGAAAGGTTTATCATGCGTCATCTCCCGAAAAAAAATAGAGCTAGAGCTTGTGAAAAATTATAACACAAAGTAATAACATTATTCAATAAAAATATATTTTATTTTTTAGCGGCTTACGATTGACAAAATAACTATTTTGAATTATATTAACCTAAACTTTATAAAACATGAAAACAAGAAAGGTGCGGCCATGTTTGAATTTCCTTCTATCGACAAGGCTTTTATCATCGAAAACTCAAGCTATTCTTCTTATATTAAAGGATTGGAATATTACAACAGGGGATTCGTAAAAAAAATATCGCTTTCGGGCGATGGCGGTATATCGGCGATCGTCGAAGGAACCACTGAATACAACGTAAGCATCGAATTCACGGGCAACGGAATATCCGCATCCTGCGACTGCCCCTACGAACTCGACGACCATTGCAAGCACATCGCCGCCGTTCTCGTATATACGATGGAAAACATAGAAAAACTTAAGATCGAAAGCCGCGATATCTCACAAGATTTTAAAGATACGGAAAAGCACCATGACACGGTAGATAGATTTTTGAAGGAAATTCAGAACGAATCGGAGCTTATCAATGTACTGACCGGGTTTCTGGATAAATATCCGGAACAGTTCGAAAATTTCAGGCTTTTTTACGATTTTATAAAAAAACGCAGGCACGTTCAAGGCCAGAGCAAGGTCAAAGACTATTCAAAAAGCATTGAAGAATATGTGTGTTCAATAACGGCGGATTTTGAAAATTCTTATTTTTACAAAGCTGAACAATACATGGCCGGAAGATCCAGAAAAGCCGCGGCCGCAGATTCTCCCGCCGGAAATTACGGCGGCGGCGAATACAGCAATTACTTCGAATCCCGGGTCGATGAGCTTTTAAATAAATATTACGCGCGCTCGGGTGAATTTTTAAAGATAGGCGACACTGTGGAATCCGCGAAACTGCTCTTCGCCGTTTATGAATTCGCATCTAAATTCAATCGCTACGGCGAAAGCATCCTGAAAAAATTAGAGCCGAAACCGGCAAAAATATTGAACGGCTGCGTATCTTTCCACGCATCGAACGCCATAAAAAAAATGATCGAGGTCGCCGGGGCTGGAACATTTAAAAAGGACGACGGCGAATGGTTTTATAATCATCTGCTCATGATCTATTTTTCATCAAATTTTGGAGAAAGCACAAGAAGCGAAAAATTCGATAAGTTGAAATTCATTTCCGGGCGCCATGGCGTTCTGGAATATATGAACAACTTCATACTTGAAAATTTCGCCAATAATTATAATCCGATGACTGGCGACATCTTTTATATAACGCCGGAAAACGCTCACGAATGTTTTTATCTTTTAAACATCGCCGGCGAGCGCGGAAAAGCTATAAAGATAGCCGAAAAATACTGGTCGAAAAACATTATGCTCCACGCCGAATATATTGAATTCCTTATAAAAAATATGGAACACAAAAAAGCCGTGCGTCTGGCGTTCGAAATCGTCAAAATGGCCGGAAGGCGGTCAGTGAAATCCGGGAGCGAAGACAACCAGGACTTTCACGCCGAACTCAAGCGCGCGCTTTCCATAGCCGTTTCAGCCATAGATTCCATATACGGCCCGATGATAAATTCAATCCAGACCAGGCAGAAGCGCATCGAATATCTCGAAGCGCTATACAACGCCCTCTATCTTGACCTCATATGCAATAAAAACTTCGACATAGTCGACAGAATATTAAACGTCATAGACATTTGCGAAAAACTCAATAACGATAAAAGCCACGTCAGACATTTAGACGCCCCGGTAAATTCCGAGAACTTCGCCGCCAACATATATAACGAACCTTCGGATGACGATTTTTTCGTCGCCAGGATCGAAAAACGCATAGGCAGGGAGGACAGAGTGCTTGCGCTCGCCTCAAGGGTAAAGGACGATTACGTATTCTCAAGAATATCCTCCCTGGTTTGCGAAAGCCGGCCGGACGAGATATTCGAACTTTTCAAGATAAGAGTGAATAAAAATTTTTCCGGACGCGACGCGGAAAATTCATTCAATAAAGCTTCGCGCCTGCTCGGCGTCATGTCCAGAATAAACGGCAAATCCGGCGAATTCAAAAATTATATTAAGGAACTTTCTGAAAAATATGGCCTTCGCAAAAAACTATTAGATAACCTCCGAAAGGAAAATTATGAGAAAAACTCATGAAAACGATAACTTCCAAAATTATCCCATGCTTTTTTCAAGGAAGATAAAGACGACCATATGGGGAAGTTACAGCTTATATGGCGAGCCGGACCTCGCCAAAAACGCCGAAAAAAATCCGGATCTTCCTAAAATCGGCGAAATATGGAACTTTTGCGACAGCAACATTTATGTGCTTAACGGGCCTATGAAGCTTTGCGCAATGCGTGAAATATTCGAAACGGCGCCGCCTTCATTTTTCGGGCCACGTTATTACGGCCATTATAAAGAAAAAGGCGCTTTTCCGCTTCTATGTAAAATCATAGACGCCAACGACCGCCTTTCGGTCCAGGTACACCCGGACGACTCGCGCGCCCATGATCTCGAAGGCGCCCCTTCCGGAAAAGCCGAAATGTGGTATATTCTCGAAGCCGCTCCCGATGCGGAAATCATCATCGGATTTTCGGGAAAAATAAACGAAAACGAATTTAGAAGCCATCTGGACGATCATTCGTTCGTCGATTATTTAAATCATGTAAAAGTAAAAAAAGGCGATACATTTTTAATACCGGCCGGCCGCATTCATTCGATAGGCGCCGGAGTGATAATCGCCGAAATTCAACAGAACTGCGATATAACTTATCGAGTTTATGATTACGGCAGAACCGACGGCAGCGGAAATCTCAGACAGCTTCACGTTGATAAAGCCATTAAATGTATAGACTTCGCGGATATTCTTCCGAACGAGATAGAGGCGGTCACAGCCTTTGAACGAAGCGGCGCGGTCCTCTCGCTTCTGGCGGCATGCCATTATTTTACCGTTATAATGCACGAAATTGAAGGCGGCAGATATTCCTATCATAACGCTATTCCGGTGGTTTCAATATTTATGAACACGGGACCGGATGTTTTTATTAACTATAACGGAAGCCGGGAACGGTTTTCTTCTTATTCAACCCTTCTGGTTCCGGCTTCATGCGAAAACGTTGAATTCACTCTCTGCGCTGACCGGCCTGAAAATGCTTGCGGTAACGCGACGACGACCGGGGGAATAAAATTGATTCAATCGTATCACCTGCCGGACAGGCTTGAAAACGCCCGGATCTTAAAAGGCTTCTTCGGCGCCGCTCCAGGACTTTCTCAATTTGATATTTAACACCCGCTCTTTTTCTCAATTTGATATCCGTAAAAGCAAATTTTTCTCAAATTGATACTTCGGAATATACTTGCGGATAATATTTTTCTTCATTTACGTTTATTTTCGAAGCGCATCATCTTGGCATACTTCGTGCTTTAGAAAGTGCAACTTCAAAAAAAACGGAGGTAGATGAAATGAGAGGAATGAACAAGGTATTTTTACTTGGTAATGTCGGCGGGGATCCTCAGGCGGGTATTTCAAAAAGCGGCAAACCCTTTTCAAATTTTTCGGTCGCTACGAACGAAATGCGAAAAAACACGAAAAATCAGTTCGAAGAAGTAGCGCAGTGGCACAAAGTTAGTTTTTATGGAACTCTCGCGGAACTCGCGAATAAATACATAAAAAAAGGCAGCAAAGTTTTAATCGAAGGAAAGATTGACTACCAGAAAAAATCGAAAGGCCCCGAAGTCGCGAGCGTCACTTATACCAATATTTACGGTTCAGGCATAACTTTGCTCGACAGGCCGAAAGAACTGGACGTTGAATAGTTATCAGTGAATAACGAATAGATAACGGAGAATAGTTATGGAATAAACGAAAAAACAAAGCGCCTCATATTCCAAGACTATTCTCTGAAAAATATAATTAAGTCGTTAAAACAATTTTAATAATGGTATGAGATATTAAATGCCTGAATTAAAAATAACTTTCATAGGGACCGGAACGTCATACGGAATACCTAAGATCGGATGCGATTGCGCGGTATGCAAATCGCCCGACCCGCATGATAACCGTCTGCGTTCATCGATTCTTATCGAATTTGACGGCAAAACAATCCTTATCGACACGTCCGCCGACCTTCGCCAGCAGGCTTTAAGGTATTCGATAAATAATCTCGACACAATACTTTTCACTCACGCCCATGCCGACCATCTCCACGGCATAGACGAAATAAGGGTTTATCAGAAACGCGATACGCCGGCCATGGAGTGTTTCGCTTCGCCCGAATTCTGCGATGAAATCGGAAAGCGCTTCGATTACGTCTTCTTCGAACATAAACCCATAGGCGGCGGCACGCCGCGGATTCAATTAACGCCCGTCAAGGAGAAATTCAAAGTTTTCGGATTGGAATTCGAAACGCTTCCCGTAATACACGGAGATAAATATACCATAGGTTACAGGTTCGCCAATATCGCGTATATTCCGGATGTAAAAAAAGTGCCGCCGGAAACGCTCGAAAAATTATATAAATTGGATATCCTCATTATAGACGCGCTGCGCCACAAGCAGCACACGACGCACCAGACCGTCGAAGAAGCGCTTGAACTCGTAAAGCGGATAAACCCCCGTAAAACTTATTTCACTCACATAGACCATGAGCTCTCCCACGCGATCGAAAGCGAAAAGCTGAAAAGCATCGATCCGGCTGTTTTCATGGCTTATGACGGGCTGGTGTTAAACGTACATTAATAAAGGAAGTACTAAGCTTAACGGCCGCGGATTTGGCCGCGTTATTCAATAAAAGCGGCATTTGAAACACTAAAAAGACCGTTTTTAACCCGTTACGCGATCTTAACGTTCCCGCCGCAGTTGGGACATTTCGTCAAAGCGTCGCGCACGTTGAACTCGCTCTTGCAGAATTCGCATCGCCGCTTAGCCTGCGCCGCGACCGCCTCGATCTTGAAAAATTCAACGCCATCCTTAAATTCAGACATTATCGCGCCTTTTGATCTCATGAGTTCAACCGTCCTTTCGGCCGTTTCCTCTTTGATATTAAGTCTTTGCATTATATCCTGAACCGTAAAATAGCCGTTGCTTTTTTTCGCGATACGCAGAATCAAAGGCTCGAGATTTTCAGGCGATATAAAGTTGAGATACGATATCCACGACATCGAAAGATACGCCAGAAAAGCGCCGAGGCCTCCGAAAGCGGCCGCCACATATATTCTCGACGGATTCGTCATGGCCGCCACCAGAAATAAAAGTCCGAGAAGAATCGCCGGAATGGCGAAGGCCATCATTATGTAGCATACAGTTTTATTCATTTTGAGCTCCCGTTTAATTTTATAGGCATTGATCGTTAGTTTTCGATCCGGTTAAAATTTACAATTAAATCTTTAGTTAGTCAAGATATTATTAAATTAAAATTGAAATTTTTCATAATATTTGATATATTAAAAACTCATTCATTAAGATCGGTTCATATTTTTAATCGAACGGCGGTAATTGGCCATGCTGGAAAAACTCAAGGAAAACATTATAAACGTCATCCTCCCCAAAACGCTCTTTTTGCTTGTGAGCGCGGCTATCGGTTATTCCCTTTACGCAATAGGCTATAAAATCTTCGAGGACAGCTGGTCATACATCAATAACAGCGTTTTTAGAACGCCTGTTTATCCGCTGGTAATAGACTTTTTTGAAAAGCTCTTCCCCGCGCAATACCTTAATAAACTTCTCATTTTTCAGATCGCTTTCGGCTTTTTATGCGCTTACGTTCTCGCGCGTTCGTTCCGCGACGGATTCAAATTAAGCAACTGGGCGGGCTTTTTTATTTACATGATACTTCTCGCTCCTTTCTACGGTCCGAACGGAATAGCCAACAAGATAATGGCGGAATCGCTTACATACAGCGTTTTTATGATAACCGCGACATTTTTTATAAGATCTTTTTTTGAACTCACGAATAAAAACATCCTGATGTTCCTGCTGGCCGCGGTTCTAACAGCGCTCACAAGGCCGCAGTTTCTTTTTATATATCCCGTAATAATAATATTTTATTATTACGTTTTCAAAAACCTTAAAAGCTTAAGACAGATACTGTGGCTTTCAGTGGCCTTCGTCATACTCATAGCCGGATCGAGCGTTTTTCAGAAAGGCTATAACTATTATAAACACGGATATTTTTCAGGCATCCCATTCACCGGCGTTCAAATAATAACGCCGGCGCTGTATCTATCGGACTCAAGCGAAACGGTGCTTTTTACCGAAGACAAAAAGGCCGCCGAATACCTGGAAACGGCATACGCGCGCATGGAAGCCGAAAAATTATCGTCTAAATTCAACGCCCCGCCTAATTTTTTAGAATTCGCGACGCACTACGGCATCGTTTACAACGAAATATCCTGGCGCACGGCTTACGACATCTATCGCGAGAAATACGCGACGGACAGGGATAAAAAAGAATTGAGCGTTCCCGAAATAATCGAGTTCGATAAATTTTCGACGGGCATAGCCGTTAAAATATTGAAAAATCATTATTACCAATTCGCAAAACTTTATGCCGCAAATATATTAAAAGGCCTTGGCGGTTATTATTACGCGGGGTTCCTTCTTTTCATCCTTTACGCATCCTTCATCATTTACCGCGACAGCGGCGAGGCCGCCGGAATGGCAGTTTTTTTCATAACCGCGCTCAATTTTTTCAATTACGCCCTGATATCAGTCGTAGAGCCCGTAATGATGAGATATACATTCTACACGGACACGATTCAGCTGGCCGCGCTCGCATCGCTTATACTTCTTTTAAAGAACAGGATGTCGGCGTCAGGGGCCGGTGCTAAATAATGTGCGGAATATGCGGAAAAGTTAATTTTATCAAAACTCCGGACCAGGGCGCTGTTTCAAAAATGTGCGAACGCCTTCTCCACCGCGGCCCGGATTTCGGACGCGTCATGAGAATAGATGAAAACGCCATATTCGGCCACAGGCGGCTTTCGATAATAGACCTTTCAGAAAAAGCCCACCAGCCGGCGCAGGACCCTTCCGGACGATATACGATATCCTAT
>CAZJFS010000057.1:0-23925 GCA_964545075.1 uncultured bacterium | reverse complement strand
ATAACGATGTTTCCAAACGCCGGTTCAGGCAAATGCTATCTTCCATCCGCGTATCTTATGGGCATCCCCTGTGACGGCATCCCCTGGTTCCCTTATGTTTCCGTGCCTCCGGTCGGCGTCGTCGGCATAGTAAAGGTCGTCGCGGGGCTGGCATCGAAGAAGGGCAACACTCAGCTTTTCGGCGACTGGTGTTTATCGCCGACGCTTAACATGAAAATAAGCGGAAATGTCAAGAAAACCTTTACTAAAATCCGCGGAATAGGTTTCACTTTTTACATTTTTTTCGTTCCGGTCGGCGCCGGAGTTTATTATTACCAGTCACAGAAAGCAGGTTATTCCTATTCATTCTTTGAAAAGGAAGCCAAGGCTGAAACGAAGGGAATAATAGAAAATATTTATCTGCCCGACCAATACAAGAAAAAAGCCACGCTCATATTCGAAAGCGGCACCGATTTCAATAACGACTCGACGATACGCGACAGCGCGGGCGTCATACAAATAGACGGCGTTTATTACATTGAAGGCGACGCTTCTATTTCAGGCACATTTTACGGCGCGGGTCAGATCGTCGTCAACGGAAATCTGACCGTGACCGGCGATATAATTCACAAACCCAAGGACGGGGACAGAAGCGTTCCATTCTCGATAATATGCATGGGTAAATTAAAAACGCAGGCCAATTGCAGGATATTATCGCCGGTTTACGCCCAGGACGGCATTACCACATGCGGAAACACGAATATCATGGGCAATTTAGTGTGCGACAAATTCAGTCCGTCTGAAATAATGAAAGATCTCACCATCTGGTACACTCCTGAAATAACCACATGTTCGTTTCTATCGTTAATACCGTACGTCGGAAGGTATATGCCTGACAGATACAGGGCCATCCTTTCATCACAGTTCAGCACATATAAAATATCAAAGGTGAAATAGTAAAGGAGAGAACGCGCTATGCTAATGTTTCAAAAATTAATAAAATTAAACAGGCGCGCGGTGTCGTATCTGGAAATATTAATAGCCATAGGCATAATAGCTCTGGCAATACTGCCTTCCATCAACCTTTTTACATCCATTAAAAAATATACCATACACACCGATGACGTCCAGATAGCCTTGAGACTGGCCCAGGAAAAGGTCGAGGAATATAAATCAGTTTCTTATCTCGAGCTGAAAACGCTTATAAAGAACGGCCTTAACAAGCCCGAACCCGAAATCCAGGTTACGTCCCAAACTAATACGGCCGGAACCACATACAGCAGCGATATCTATAAAAGGTTCAAGCGCCAGACTACCATTTCATTCATGAATAACGATCCGGACATGATAATGGTAACTGTCTATGTATGGTGGTATGACGGTTCTTTTGCCGGCGGCGATCAGCGTTACGTCATCCTTAAAGCTCTCGTAACGAGAGATTATGTATTATAACAATTTTACTGGAGGGGTCTTTATGATAAAATTATCATTATTTTTTAAAACGCGGCGCGGATTCACGATGCTGGAAACGCTTATGGCTCTTACAGCCTTCACGATGGTCATATCCAGCTACGTCAAATATACGTCATCCCAAAACCAGCAGGTCACTACCATGGTCCAGCACAGCCAGGCTTCCGAAGCCACGACAATGGTTATCCAGTATTTAAGCGGCGATATAAAATCAGCGCGGCGCGGCGAGATCTTCATTTCGACGCCGGCCGGCCCGCTTCTCACCCCGTGCGTCAAGATCAGTTCCAACGGACAAACGATCTCTATATTCCGCTTTCTGGAAAATCCGGATATAAAATCAGCCGATAAAATATCAATGGAAAAAGTGGAATGCGTTTATAATTCTACCACCCGCGAATTCACAAGATCGGTCTATAAGGTCAATTTCGCCAAAACATTTAAAAAAGACGATAAAATATTTGAAATGTATACGGTCGGCGATCTAAAATCCAAAAACAATCCCGTAAAAAACGTTGAAGCCATTAAATTAAAGCGCATTCCCATTCCTGGAATGGAAAGTTCGAGCCATACGATGGCGGTCGGAATAGAGGTCGAATCAAAAATGGCCAACATCCTCATCCCTGACGCGCAAAAATCCAAAAACCAGGATATAATTTATATAAAAGATGAAGTCGCATATAAAAATCAGCCGAACTGGAATGTAAACCCCGTGTTCACTAAAGAGATCGTCGGCGTGACGCTTTCGCCGCCGGAAAAAATCGATTTTGCATCCGCCGCTGACGGTTTAGCCTGGGTTATGAACTTTAAAAATGGAATCCCCGCCATGCTCGAAGACGCAAAAAAAGAGCTGATCGAAAAACTCATGGCCGCTGCTACCGACAAAGTCCTGGAACATGCGGACGAATTATATTCCAAATTCATCAACGACTCGCAAATACAAAACATGTCAGCTTTACTAAACAAAAAATTCGCGAATGCTATGTATGAAGCCGCCGAAGCCGGTAAAAAATCAGGCGTCGGAATAGCCGCGGCGCTCATTGGCGATTATGTTGGCGCAGCCGGAAATCAGGCCGAAGTCATTAAAAACAAAATACTTAATAAAATGCTCACTAACGCGGACATTGAAGAATTAATCAAAAACCACAATAATGACTTTAAAAAATTCGGCATTAACGTAGATTACTTTAATGATTTCAGAAATAATGTCGCAAACGCGACCGATCAAGCCAAGTATCTCGCCATAATAGATAACGTAAGAAATAACGTTTATAACGGAGCCGGCGACGCAAAAAAATTTGGCGACATGGTGAACGCTTATGCCGGAAATCTTTGCAGTAACATGAAAAGCGCTTTGAAAACTGATGCGCTGATTTACTGCGGCGCCGAAGTAGTAAGAAAGCTGGCCGACGAAAAGGCGCAGGAAGTCTTAAAAAACATCAAGGCCGATTGCGGCGTCGAGAACATTCTCCGCGAATCGAATTTGGATGACGCGGGGCGGGCAATGGTTCAAGGCGCCCTTTCAATGCTTGAAAGCAGCCTTACAAGCGCGGTAGCCGGCGTGGCGAGCAAAGCGGCCGCCCAGATAGTGAGCGGTATATCTACCACGTTCGACAGTCGCGATCAGGCTATGAATGCGATGAAATCCCCTGACAGAATGCCGGATACAGTAAACGATACGCTTAATGTTATGTCCAAAAAATTCCTCACAGGCGAAAAATGGAGCGCCGTGAATAAAGAATTCACAAAAGTAGAAGGCGCTAAAGACCACCTTAAGGCGATCTATGATAATTTCAAAATATCTTACCAGAGCTCTGACAGCGACACCAGCGCCAATGACGCTTTGAAAGAAGTGCTAAAAGATCCCAATAGCCAATAGCATCCACTAAATAACCTTTATAAAGCCGCCGGTTTGAAATATCAACCGGCGGCTTTATTTTATAGTTCGCATGAAAAAAATCAATAAGCATATTTTATTTTCCCTCATACGTATTTATATAAATAATTACTTGAAAAAAAAGCGAGTTTAATGTTAAAATGAAGTTTAAATTATACGATAATGTTTTTTGAATTTATTCAGAAGGTCAGTGCCGTCAAATGAGCCTTTTTAAAAATCAGGATAGCGATAATTTCATGGTTGTCGGTATCGGGGCATCCGCAGGAAGCCTTGAAGCGCTCGAGCAATTTTTCAACCACACGCCGCTGGATATCGGAATGGCTTTCGTCATCATCCAGCATTTAAGCCCGGAACACAAAAGCGTACTCGCCGATATCATCCAGAAGCACACCAGGATGCAGGTTTTAACCATAAAAACCGGGCTCAGCTTAAAACCCGGCTGCGTCTATGTAATTCCGCCGAAAAATTTCGTCTTCATAGAAAATGCAAATTTCAAGCTCATTTCTTACGAGCAGATGCGCGAAACCACTCAGTCCCTGCCGGTGGATCTTTTTTTCAGCTCGCTTGCGGATAACTTTGAATCCAGAGCCGCGGGAATAATATTGTCGGGAAACGGCACGGACGGCTCTCTCGGAATAGAATCCATAAAAGAAAAATACGGAATGGTAATAGCGCAGGACCCGTCAACGGCTAAATTTGAAGGCATGCCCCAAAGCGTTATAGAAACAGGCCTTGCCGACTATATTCTTTCGCCGGACAAAATGCCCGACAAGCTTATGGAGTACCGCCGAAACCTCGCGCTGCAAAAAGATGAAACAAACTTTTCGGAACTATTTCTGCCGCGGATTTTTCAAATATTAAAAAACCGTTTGGGCCACGATTTCATATATTATAAAGATACCACCATAATCCGAAGAATAAAACGGCAGATGGCTATAAACGGACTTGACGAAATCGAAGAATATATAAACATTCTCGAAACCAGCCATCAGATGGTTGAAACGCTTTTCAAGGAAATGCTGATAGGCGTGACAAGCTTTTTCAGAGACAGGGAAGCCTTTGAAATATTGGAAAAAAAAGTCATCCCCGCGCTTTTAAAAAACAGAAATGCCGACAACCCCGTGCGCGTGTGGATACCGGCCTGCTCGACCGGCGAAGAAGCTTACTCGATAGCGATGCTTTTGAAAGAGAATCAGGAACAGCTCGGCGAAAATATCGATTTTAAAATATTCGCGACCGACATAAATTACAGGTCGCTCGATATAGCCCGTAAGGGAATCTATCCTGAAAAAATAACCGAGAATATCACGGCCGAAAGGCTCGATCGTTTTTTCGAAAAAAACGGCGAATCATATAAAATATCCAAAGAAATAAGAGAAATGATCATTTTTTCAGAACAAAACATCATCAAGGATCCGCCCTTTTCAAAAATGGACCTTATAAGCTGCCGAAACGTTATGATATATCTCGGACATGAAGCGCAAAAAAAAGTCATATCGATGTTTTATTACTCTCTAAATCCAAAAGGCTTCCTCTTTCTTGGAAACGTCGAAAATCTATGGGGATTTTCAAGTTTTTTCACTGAAATAGATAAAAAATGGAAGATATTTCAGTGCGGCTCCGACAAAAAGATAGCCAAATTCATATCTGAAATGAATTTCGAAAAATTTAAAAAGAAAAACAGCCAGGATAAAAATTCCCTTGAAACAATCAAAAAAGAAATGAGCTTAAAAGATGTCGCCGAAAAAACGCTTCTAAAGGAATATTCGCCGTCGGCCGCCATCGTCAACGAAAAATTCGAAATAATCTATACTCACGGTAAAACCGGAAAATACCTCGAACCGCCCGTAGGCGACGCCAGCTTGAATATTCTTCAAATGGCGCGGGAAGGATTGAAAATACCTCTGTCCATAGCATTAAAAGAAGCGGCAATTAAAAAAAAGAGGATAATTTTAGAGGGCATCGATATAAAGACCAACTCGCATTTTGAAAAAACCGACATCACGATAGCTCCGCTCGCTATGGACATCGAGCCTCAACCGCTGATGATAATTTTTGAAAAGTCGGGCGCCATCGCCTCTGAGCTTCCAAATAAGCCTGTTGCCGAATTTGAAGAAGAAAAATTAAAATATATATCCAAGCTTGAAGAAGAACTGCATTCGACGAAGGAATGCCTTCAGGAGATTACCGAGGAACTCGACGCATCCAACGAAGAGCTGAAACTCGCCAATGAGGAACTTCTTTCATCTAACGAAGAGCTCCAGAGCTCCAATGAAGAATTGGAAACTTCCAAAGAAGAACTTCAGTCAATGAACCAGGAATTGCTCAGCGTAAATAATGAATTGCAAAGTAAAAACGCCGAGCTCGTAAAAGCCGGGGACGATCTGAACAATCTTTTCAATAACACCCGGATCGGAGTACTCTTCACCGATATGGAGTTGAACATAAGACGATTCACGCCGGCGTTAACGGAAATAATAAATCTCATTCCCGGCGACATTGGAAGGCCTCTTGCGCATACGGTCAACAACATAAGCGATAAATTCGATATCATGAAGGACCTCGCCAAGGTTTCTTCCAGCCTTTTAACCCTGGAAAAAGAGATCGAGACGAATGACGGCTCTTCTTACCTTATGAAGATAATGCCTTACTACACGCTCGATAAAAGGATAGCGGGGTTCGTAATCACATTCAGCAACATATCAGAGATCAAAAGGCTCAGCGAAGACCTTAAGGACGCGCAGGAACGCTTCTTCACCTTCATGGAACAAAATCCAAGCATGGCTTTCATAAAAGACGGCGATGATCACGTACTGTTTACAAATAAATGCTTCAGGGAGTTCTTCAAAGGCAATCCGACGGGAATGAAAACGTCCGACTTTTTACCGCCGGAATTGGCGGCAAGAATGATAGAGGACGACAAAAAGGCTCTTAAAGAAGGCAACGCCGTCATCATAGAAACCGTTGCCAGCCATGACGGCAAGGCGCGGGTCTACGAAACGCATAAATTCAGGATAGACCGCGAGAACAAAAAACCGCTTCTCGGCGGCATGAGCATAGATATTACCGAACGCACAAGAATAGAAGCGGAACTTGTAAAGAGCGAAGAGCGAAACCGCGCCCTTTTAAGCGCGATACCTGACACAATGTTCATACTTTCAAAAGAAAGAGTATTCATCGATTATCATTGCCCCGAAACCGCTAAGGAGCTGTTTCAGCCGGAAAAATTCATGAATAAAAACCTGCGCGAAGTAGTACCGCCGGACGCGGCGAAAAAAATCGAGGGCGCCATGGATTTTAACATCCAAACCGGAAAAACCGGGATTTGCGAATTCGATATAAATGTCGGCGGCATGGTCCATTGGTTGGAAGTAAGAGCCGCGCGCTACGGCAATGAAAAAATAATGATAATAGTCCGTGAAATAACTGATCGCAAAAATTTTGAAAAAGAGATCAAAACATATTATGATATAGTAGAAAACATGAAGGTCGGCCTCTATCTGTACCGCCTCGAAGACGTTAACGATGCGGAATCACTTCGTCTTATAGCCGCGAATCCATATTCTTCAGAGGGCCTCGGACTGAAAAAAGAAGAAATAATCGGCCGGAAGATATGCGACATATTTCCAGGCCTCCGTGAGCGCGGAATACCTGAAAAATACGCAAACGTCGTCCGAAATAATAAAACTATCGAATTCGAAGATTTTTATTACGGCGATGACAGAGTAATGCAATCGTGTTTTGCCGTCAAGGCGTTTCCGCTCCAGGATAATTCGGTCGTGGTCCTTTTTGAAAATATCAGCGAAAAAAAATCGCATGAGGAAAATCTTAAGCTCTTCAAAACCATCATTGAATCGTCTCATGAAGCCATAGCCATAGGCGACGCCACCGGAAAACTGATATATATAAATCCCGCGCACGAAAAACTTTTTGGAAGAACTCTGGAAGAAGCCCAAAAATTGAATTACCGTGATTATTACACGCCGGAATCGGTAGAAATCCTAAATGCGAGAACTTCCTTACTTGAGCACGGGGAAAACTGGGAAGGCGAACTCGAAGCGTTCGATAAATCGGGAAGGCGCTTCCTGTTGTCGGAAAACGACGGAGGAGTTTTCGCAAGAGATGGGAAACTGGCAAATTGCTTCGGCTTTATGCGCGACATAACTTTGAAAAAGCAGGCCGAACTTGAAAAAGAAACCATAAACATAATATCCCGCACATTCCTGTATTTGAAGAGCATCGACGAGATATATCGTGAACTTCCGGCGATACTGGCTAAAAACCTTAAATTCCCGATTGCAACGATAGAACTCTTCGACCAAAAAAACTCGGAAATGGTTTTTAAAGGGATGCACGGTATCGATCCTGAAATGCTCGGCATGCGGGTGCCGATCTCCGAAACGTTATCCGGCATCGTAGCCAGAACCGGAGAGCCGATATTAGAGTTCGACGCTATGCGCAGGCCCGAATATAAATTAAAAGTTCTCAGGGATTTATCCTTCAGGACTTTTATCTGCGTTCCCATAAAAACGAAGAAAACCGTTTTCGGAATTTTAGCGTTAGCCGACACGGCCAAACGGCAGGAAATGGAATTCGTGTTTCATCTGCTTCAGATAATAGCCAGCCATATAGCGCTCGAAATGGAAAGGAAAATATTCGAAAGCGAGATTTTATCAGCCCGCGACCAGGCCGAATCGGCCAACGAGGCGAAGAGCCATTTCCTCGCCAATATGAGCCATGAGCTGCGCACGCCGATGAACGGCATTATGGGCTTCGCCAACCTTCTCTCGGTCACGAATCTCAGCGACACGCAAAAAGAATTCCTGGAGATCATACAACTTTCATCATCACATCTTTTAGAGCTTATAAACGATATCCTGGATTTTTCAAAGATCGAGGCGGGCAAATTGAAGCTTGAAAAAGTCCCCGTTAACGCCGCTGAAATCACGAGAAAAACCGTTGAAATGCTTTCGGAACTGGCTACGGTCAAAAACATTTCAATCAGTTGCGACTATTCTTCGGCCGATTTCAATATTCTGGGGGACGGCCTCCGACTTAAGCAGATAATAACGAATCTTTTGACCAACGCCATAAAATTCACGAATAAGGGGAACGTTTCGGTCAGCGTCAAGGAACGCGAACGCATCGGAAATATATCCATATTAAAATTTTGCTTCACGGACACCGGCATCGGAATAGATGAAAAAAATATTCCTGAAATATTCGAACGATTTCACCAGATCGACGATTCATCGACAAAAAGGCATGCGGGAGCTGGACTCGGCCTGGCCATCGTGAAAGGACTGGTCGATATGATGGAGGGAAAGATAACCGTCAATAGCGCGATCGGCGGGGGCAGCTGCTTCACAGTCGAGATACCTTTCGAGATTTCGGAAACAATTCCGAACGGCCTTGTCCATAGAAAAAAAACGGGCGATAACCGAGACATAGAAAAAATAAAAGTCCTTCTGGCTGAAGACGACCGGATAAGCCAGCTCCTCATAAAAACCATCTCGGAAGAGTATGGATGGGATGTACGCATAGCCAGAAACGGAATTGAGGCCATGGATTATTTTCAAAGCGAAAAATTCGACATTATCTTAATGGACGGCCAGATGCCGGAAATGGACGGGTTCGAAACCACGATCGCCATCAGAAAAATGGAAATATCGACTTCAAGAAAGCGGACTCCCATTATAGCAATGACGGCTTACGTCATGCCCGAAGACCGCCAGAAATGCATTAGCTCCGGCATGGACGATTATGTGTCCAAGCCTGTCGATCCGGACGAATTCATAGATAAGATCAAAAAAATACTTGGATGAATCCGGCCGCTATAATTTTCCCTCGCCGGCTCATTCGCGCTCGGCAAGTTTGGCGCGGATCTGCGTGACAACCATGTCTATGGCTATCTGATTATGCCCGCCATAGGGAATGATGACGTCGGCATAGCGCTTAGAGGGCTCGACGAACTGATGATGCATCGGTTTTACGGTTGAAAAATACTGCGAGATTATCGATTCGAGAGAACGGCCGCGTTCCTTGAGATCGCGTTCGATACGTCTTATTATACGCACATCCGGCTCGGTTTCAATAAAAATTTTTATATCGCACATTTCACGGATACGCGGATCCGTGAAAACGAGAAATCCCTCCAGAACGATTATGTCTTTAGGATCTATAAAGTTGGTTTCAACCGATCTGGTATAGGTCACGAAATTATATATTGGCTTATTTATAGGCTTTTCCTCGCGCAATAGCTTTAAATGCAGAAGCAGCAAATCGTTATCCAGAGCGTCCGGATGATCGTAATTGACGAGAGGCCTCTTTTCCAGGGGCAAGGCTGACTGATCGCGGTAATACGAGTCATGATCAAGCAATATTACCGAATCGGAATTTAATTCCGCGAGTATTTTCTTCGCTACCGTCGTTTTTCCAGAACCGGAACCGCCGGCGATGCCTAAAATAAATGGTCTCATTTTTCTCTCCTTGACTTTATTTTCTCTATTTCTTTTTGATCTTGTATACGCCCTTTGTAGTACCCACGAAAACAAAAGGGTCCAGCTGGGCAAAAGCAATTCCCGCGCCGTCGACAAGCTTCGTGATCACCGTAGAACCGCCTGAAAAAGCCAGCGTGCATTTATTTGACACGCTTTTTTTACCGGAGGTCCTTTGAAGAATCCATAATCCCTCCGAAACGGTGTCGCGCATCGCGCATACACTGTCGCCTATCGTCGCAGCGCCGGCGTTCGATATTTTCTCCCATGACGCGCCGTTAAACCGGACCACTCCGAAATCGCCGGCGAAGCATATCTCGTTGTTCGAGACCTTGTTCATTGAACTTATGCGGCACATGGCTGAACCGATGCTCGTCTTTGAATAAAGCCATTTAGATCCGGCGCAGAATGAAAGCGCGTTGGAATCGCCTTCGAGACTCCCGATGAAAAAGCCTTCTCCGACGGATACGAACCCCGATATCGCAGAGCGCGAGCTTGACGTCGCATCATATTCTTCAAGCTTCGTTCCCGCGGGCGGCGGAAATAATTGGATCTTATAATCCGGAGTAATTATGGCGCATTTTTCCGAAACGCGCGCCGCCATATCGCCAAATCCAGCTAAAACTCCTCTTTTTTCAACATTATAGACGGCGGTGCAGCGGGACGATTTCAAGCCATCAGGCGGCCCGAGGCTCCTTAACACGCCGAACCGCGAACCGCCCTCGGGAGTCGTAACGCTTCCGGCAATCACCACGCCGTGGTCGGCGCTGGCTAAAACGATATTGCCATTATCATCCACGCAAGCTCCATTCGTATTGAAAACCTCCGGCGCGCCATGTAATACTTCCGCGGTTCCGCCATTCACAGTGTATTTATAGAGGCCTTTTGAAGTCCCGATAAATATCTCGTTGCCTATATTCTTAATAAAGTTAGGCGCAATATCGAGGATTTTTTCATAATCGGAAGAAACAATGTTCGGCTCGTCATACTTTCCATATCTTAAAAGGCCGCCGCCCTCCGTAGCTACATAAACAAAGTTCGGGGTCGTCAATATGTCGGTTATCATATTTGATACAAGCGGCGAATTTTCCTTGTTGAAACAAACGAATTCGCTTCCGTTGAATACAGCTACGCCAGAGTTTTTAGTGCCGATCCACAAGCCTTTTTTGATTGCCTCCAGGCCCGGAACGGGTTTGGCCGGACGAGGAACGTTAAATTCAAACAGCTGAAGCTTGTCGTTAAGCGCTTTAAAAGCCGGTTCATCCATAAGGCGGCCCGGGTCCTGCGTCTTTATGTTTATCTCGCTTCCATTCCTTGTTATCACGGTATAATCCAGCTTCAGTTTCAAAAGACGCTTGATGAGCTCTTCGCGCTCCGCCGCGGGCAGCGCGTCTCCACCCGCCAGACGTTCATCGGCGGAGACCTTGACGTTCTTCTTATCGTTCAGATTATCATAGGCGAAACTTGTCACCCAATCCTCCGCAAGTCCATTTTTAGCGGAAATGTTTTTAACTCCGCCGGCTCCGCCTATTATATTAAGCCCCGTAAGAGACGCAAAAGCTATATCAGGAGGCAGATCGATAATTTCCTTTTTTTCCGCTCCGGTTTTTATCTTAAGCAGCCCTATGCGGTTTATCATTTTAAGGCTCTCCATAGAAACGGCTTTTTCATTGCTAAAGGACTTCAGGTCGGAGGTCCTCAATATCTGCGTATCGGTTCCGACGCATAGATTTTTAGACCCATCGACATAAAGCGAATTCACGCGGCCCATTTCCGCCTCCGCGGATATCCGCGTCGCTTTTTCACGCACGCAGTTTCCGGCCACTCTGAAAACGCCGCAATCGCATCCGGCATAAATGCTTGCTCCGTCCGAGGCGAGCGAGCATATCGTGTCGCTTATAGCCCCTTCCCTGGTAGTTATTACGAAAGAATTAGATGGTTTGCCATGCGCAGGGGAATTGGCCACAACAAGGCCGGCGTTGGTGCCTACCGCAAGCGCATTTATTTTTTCATCATAACAAATCGATATAACATTAGGAGAAAGCGGTTGAGTTGAAACAAGCAGCGGCTTGAAGTCCCGCCCGTCAAACGTGTAAACCCAATTTTCACGAGTTCCGACATATAACAGCTTGTTTTTCTGACTGTAGGCCAGGCATGTCACGTTATTTCCCAAAAGCCCTTCAGCCTCACCGAATACCCTGAAATATCCTGCTTCAAGATATGTCGGCGTTCCGGAACCGTTTACAGAAAATTCATGCCACGGTTCGTTGGTCCCGACGCAGGCATATGGAACCGCAAAAAACGAAGTCACGGCGGATAACGCAATAATCAGAACGGCGGAGAAAATCAGTAATTTTTTTTTCATAAACGCACTTTACCTTTTACCATAAATAGTCTCCGGCTATTTTCCGGGTCCCCTTTCCAGCGAGTATATGAAGAATCTGAAGTTTCTTTATAGTCTGCGGAGAAAACTGGCCCATTGGGACATAAACGATCTTTTTTCCAACCCTGGCGGCCAGCGTTTTAAAAAATGTTCGCGGAGGCGATTTGGCGCAATAAGCTATATATTTTTCCTCGGAGTAATCTATGGCTGCCATAAGAAGCGTTTCGGGCTTGCTTTTAGCCACGAAATAGTAATCATCATTCCAGACGTCGTAGAGCCGAAGCGGCGGATAGGACAGCATGAACCCTCCGTATTCGCAACGGGATATACCGGGGCCTACTATTTTTTCGCCCGGCACGGTGGAATAAAAAGCCATATCAGATTCCTGATGGTGCTCGCCGAGCCACGTCATGCGATATGGATATTTTTCGGCGGCTCCCGAATCTTCGTCAAAAATAAAAACAACCGATCCGACCTTGCCCGAAACATGCCGGCCGATCTTAACATATAGCTTCTTGTCGATATGGTAATTTCTAATGGTCTCGCGCGTATCGATGCCGTCCATGAGCGATGTCATGAAAGGCTCTATTCTGCACTGCTCGTCGGTCAGGACCGATTTAGCCTTTTTCCGCAAAAAGTTCCCGAAATTTTCTATCAGAAGGTCCTCGGGCTGATATGAACAGACCGAATCCTGGTTCTCATTCCATTCGCGAAGCCATTCGCCTTTTTTTTCCTCGCGTTTACGCATTTTAACGTAAGGCGAAAATATCTGGCGCATTGATTTGAGGCGCCTGTGAAACGTTATGGTCTTGCCGTTTATCTTAAGGTCGGCCAAACTGATCTCGATAGAGGCGTACCTGCCGTTCTCCTCCATCCATGGATATTTCACGGCTTCATCGAAAACCTCGAACGCGTAATTGTCGTCGGCGACAGAGCGGGCGCCGGTCACAAGCTCGAATAAAAGCGGCGAAAGCATTCCCTTAAAGCGTATATAATTTTTAAGGAATTTGAACATTATCGAAAATGCCGGGCGCGATATCTCGCTCCCCGTATTTTTTTTATACCTTGCCGCGGCTATCTTCATAAGTTTCAAATTAAGAAATTCACGGTCTATATCTTCCAGCGTTTCAACGCGATAGCCATTATCGATATCGCCTAAGCTTTTCTCCAGTTCCATTTCTTCCGCCGCCGTGCGCTGAGCATTTTTCGTTCCGGGACGGCCTGTTGCTTCCAGATCTGACGTCGTTTTATCTCCGCCAAAAAGCCCGGGAAAACTTATGATGTTTCCGGAACCGGCTGTTTTTTCATATACCGCTTCCGCGGGTCCGGTTTTCTTTTCCGGAAGCGGCGTCCCTTTCAAAATTTCGAAATGTTTTATTAAAAATGCGTGTTCGCTTAAAACGTTCTGATGCGAAGCCGCGGAAAGATTGGCTATATAAGCTTTATTTATAATGTTTTTTACAAGAGGAATGGCGTTATTATAATCCAGCATTTTAAATATGGCTGGATAATGATATAAACCGCAGACGAAAAGTATCTTTTTATAGCGTCCGGATAAAGTTTGAAGAGTGGCGGCCATGTATTGTTCTCGAGCAATATCCGCCGGTTCGCGGTCGCTTAACGCAATATCTTTTTGCGACTCATAATATTCGCGGCAATATCTTTCGTATCCGACCACCTTCAATGAGTATGAATCCGGAAAATTCCCGGAATGTTCGCCGTAATTTTCACAAAAATGATCTATGAAATGAATGTGCCCGGACCGCGCCGTGCCGAATCTCCTTACAGCCGCGGCCGTAGGATCCTGAGGCTCTACCACCTGGTATTGAAGAGGGCCGGCCGATTCGACGCAGAGAACGGATATATATGGAAACCGGTTTACTGCGTCAATGAAAGACGCCTTCGCCTGGTGAGGAAGCTCCACCGCCAGGCAGTCAGGTTCGATACCCTTAACGAGAATGTCCATGGATATACCGAATTCGAGCTTGCCGTGAAGCGCTGGAGCGAAATATACGTTATTTTTAAAGAATATTCCTGAATTTATATATTCATCAAAATTTATATATCCCGTTTTTTCATCAGAGGGCATAGTTCGTTCCCTCGTCGCCGAGAACCATTTTCACCGCATTGCGAAGCGCCGCCAGATTTCCGCTGACGCCGCGACCGCCTTTTCCGGAATTTTTTATAAAGCCGAGCTCATAACCCGAGTTCAGCGTTTTAAGCGCGTACCTTCCTATATTTATTCCGTCGCGAACGCTATATCTTTCGTCAGCCTTATGAGCGCTCTGCAAAAAATCAGCGATATAATTCAAGACCTCGTCCGGCGCATGCGAAAGGTTATGCCGAAGTATCAGAAGTTCCTCGTCGCGCTCCGGGAAATCTATATAAATCTGAGGCTGAAGCCTTGAATGGATATATTCCGGCAGTTCAAATGTCGAGGAATCCTCGTTCATGGTGACGCATATCCTGAAATCGGGGTGCGCGTTTATTTTTATTCCGGCGATTATCGATTCGACGTAGCGCCGGGTATCTAAAAGCGGGGCAAGCGACGCCCACGATTTTTCACTCATACGATTGCCCTCGTCTATTATGCATATCCCGCCTTTAAGCATCGCCGTAACCAGTGATGACGCGACATATTGAATACTGTTGTTCTCGCCGATGACGGGTGTGATGATAAGATCCTCGGGCCGCGTATCCATCGTCGATTGAAATAAATATACCGGGCGTCCGAGCATCGACGCGGCGGTATATGCAAGAGTCGTCTTTCCGACGCCCGGCTTCCCAAGAAGCCTCGGGTTGAGCGGATGATCATTCTCATCCGCGACATACCAGCACGCCAGAAGCTGATACAAAAGATCGGTTTGACCGACCCATTTCAGGCTCAATTCATCGGGATGCGCGAGCGCGACCGATACGTTTTCTATTTTCATTTTTTCCAATTTACGCCACCTGGCCTTTCGATGTTATTGGCCGAGATCGAGGTCAAACTTCGGCTTGTCGGCCGAGCCCGAAACTATGAAGTTGCCCTTGATACCCTGAACTATCTTTTTGAATATCCTTCCAAACTTGTTGTCCTTTATTTTATCTCCGACATTACCGCCGGAAAGTTCGGCAAACAGTTTCGCGCTCACGTTCCGGTTCTCGTCTATCGTACCCGTGGTTTTCATTTTGATTACATTCGATAATATTTCAAAATCCTGAAAATCCACTTTTTTATTCATGAAAAGCTTGAAATTTCCGCCGATTTTTTGATATTTCAGCTCCTCCATGCCGGATGTTTTGAGTTTTTCACCGAGTTTTTTAAGCGGTTCAAGATCTTTGATGATTCCATCTTTAAAATCAAGAGTACCTTCCGCATAAGCGGTTTCAGGCGTCATTATATTTTTTATCTTGAAATTCGCGTACATATCGCCGGAAAGCTTACCTTTGTATTTATCGAAAAATTTAGAGAACTTCTCGACGCTTATGCCATCGACGGCGAATGAAAGAGCCGCGGCGCTTTTTTCGGACGGATTAAAAGAGCCTGAAAGTCTGACGACTCCGTCCATAGTCTTGAAACTGAAATCGGTTATCTTATAAAGTTCCTTCGAATATGAAAAAGCGGCCGAAATATCTGATATGCCGACTCCTTTCAATTCAGGAAGCATTCCTCCAAAATCAAAATTCGACGCAGGAAGGGAGATTTTGCCATTTAAAAGAGGCTCGTCCTTTGTGCCTTCGACGGCGCAATCAAGCTTGAACGCTCCGGCTATATTAAATTGCGAAAGGATCGGAAATATTTGTTTGAGGTCTTCGAATTTAACGGATTCGGAAGACACCTTGAAATTGTTCCGCTCAGAGCCTTTCCCGATAACGCCGCTCGCTTTAAAGTCGGAATTTAATAACCTGAAGCTGACGCCGTCCATTTCGGTCGCGTGCTGAAGCCATTTAACTTTTCCCGATATGTTAGTAACGGGAAATTTAAGCTGCTTGAGCTGAACGGTCGCGTCTTTGATTTCGGTAGCGATGCCGGGTATTTCGGCCGGCTGGTTCGAAACGTTAACCGCAACAGTATCGGAGTTTTTGGCTTCGGCCTCTTTCGTGGCATTCGCTTCGGCTATGTTTGACGAATCTTTCCAAAGCTTTATTTCTCCGGTAATGGGATTTTCCCTGGTGGCGGGCGCTTCCACTATGGTCGACGCGTCTTTCAAAAGTTTTATTTCTCCGGTAATGGCAGTCTCGCCGGTTTCGGACGATTTAATGGATGTTTCGGAAGTGGCATCGGCCGCGTACGCGAACGCGAAAGCCGAAATGATAAAAAACACCTGAGCCAGAATCGCCGATCCCGTTTTCTTTATTTTTATGGGCATATTTCCCTCCCGTTCATTATAAGTTGAGAATCCGTCCTATATTATTTTATTTTCCTTTATCATGGCGGCGAGCGAAAATTTAGGACGCGCGCCGAAAACTTCAACTATCCGGGCCGCAGAAAAAGACGCGATCTTCCCGGCGGTATCGATGTCATAACCATGAGTTATACCGAAGAGAAACCCGGCCGCGTACATGTCGCCGGCGCCTGTCGTATCGACGGGCTTGGCCGGATAGCCTGGAATATTATGAACCTTCCCGCCGGATATTATCATGGAACCCTTTTTGCCGACCTTCAGGCACGCCACGGGAGCGAATTCAGCCATTTTAAGTATCGCTTTTTCAGGTTCAACGCCGCATAGCGCATAACTTTCTTCCTCGTTGGCGTAAAACACGTCGACGTAATCCTTTAAAAGCGCTACTATAAAATCGTGGTTTCTGGCTATGACGCCTTTATCGGCCACGTCTACGCTTATCTTGACGCCGTTGGCCTTCGCGTGCTTCATGGCGGCAAGAGCCATTTCGCGTAATGTTGGGTCCTCGAGCTGATAACCGGTCAAATGCAGATACCGGCTCTTTTTGATATCGTCCAGTTTTAAATATTCTTTCTTCATGGAGCAGGCCACGCCGAGATGGGTCGCAAAGGAACGTTCCGAATCGGGGGTTATAAGAGCGATGGCGGTTCCGGTATGCCCTTCGACCTTGACCAGCTTTGAAATTATCCCCTGCTTGACCGTCTTTTCTTCGTATAATTTTCCGTATTCGTCATTTCCGACGCAGCCCTGATAAATGGGCTTGCCGCCAAGATTGGCTATTCCGGCCATGGAATTCGCCGTCGAATCGCCGGCCTCTATCTCCGTTTTAAGATGCGAAATAAACCCCAGGATTTCTTTGGAGCGGTCATGATCGACAAGGTTGAACATGCCCTTGGTCAGGTTTTCCTTTTTCAAAAAAGCGTCGTCGATCGAGACCACTATATCCATAAGCGGATTTCCTATGCCGAATACGTCGTATTGATATTGCATTTTACGATAACTCCTTTTATTTTTCGTTGTTTTTTACAGTAAAACCAGATACCCGCGAACGGCGTTCGCCAGTATATAAATAGTTTCATATATACGAACTTCCGATATGCCGTCCGGATAAGAATAATACTTGAAAATGACATTGCCGTCGGATATTTCCTGCGCGTCAAAAAATATCATTATATCTCCCGCCGAACGCCTTACGGTTGAAATAAATATAACTGGCTTTTTAAATCTCATGCACTGAAGCAGGGAACAATAATCGATATTTTTTTGAAGAAAAACCTTCACGTCCAATTTGGCGGAAAGCAAATAATCGCTCAGCACTTTTAAAAAACCAGATTTTTTTGATGAAGCGGCCGCGCCGACTATAAAATCGTCGAACATTTTCAATGTTTCATCATATTTATCATATTTGCCGCCGTATTTTAAAAAAAACAGAAATGCCAGCGAATAAAAGCTTTTTTTATCGGCGCTATTGAAGAAAAATTCAGATTTTTCAATTTCATCCGGCAATTTCACGTCTGCAAACGAGCCGGCGGAGGAAGCTTTCCCTTTCGAATCGCTGTTTAAAAGATAGAGCGGCGCGAAATGAACGCTTTTAGCGAAATAATTTTTCTTGTTTAATTTCACTATATAACCGTCGCGCAAATAGCTCTCGACCGCGAATTCACTTTCCGCCCCGGCATTGATAATAGCAGGCGCGCCGCCGTCCTCAATCTGGTAAAGCGGAACGGGCACGCCGTAAACCGGCCTTATTGTCTCGACTTCATCCGATGAAGCGCAGAAGGCATCTTTTTGAAATAAAAAGAAAACAATAAGCAGGACCATCAACAAATATGCGTTTTTCTTTATCATCATTCCTCTTTGAAATCGACTGAGAAAAGCTTGTTTCTAACATCAAAAATATCGAACGCGGGAGCTTTCCTGGAATCCTCCATGATCTTTATGATCCTTCTGGTCGAATACCCCTCATTATAAAAAAAATCATCGAAAAAGTCAAATAAATTAAGCTTGCAATCGGTTATCAGCTTTAAAAGTTTTCCCTCTGAAAAGCTTTTTTCCGAAAACTCAACATTCGTTACATTTTTAAGCAGCGCCTGCACGCTTTTATATCTATATTCAAGTTCCTCAATATACGAGGCCGAGCGGTATTTTTCGAAAAAGCCTTCCGCAGCGCCAGCGCCCTCGAAAAAAGGCGTTCGCGGCTTTATCACCAGCGGATTTATCGACGCCCTGACCGTGCAATCGGAAGATCTGCTCTTTAAAAATGCCGCCGCCCTTCCTATGAATTCAGCGGTGTCGGAAGCTTCAAGGCCCGGAGCCTTTCCGAAATAATCATATAAGCCAAGTATGAGATATATCTTGAAATTCTTGAACCCGCATTCGGCCGCCCGGGAGAAACTTTGAAACAGAGCGTCTTCGGGAAGCGCCTTTCCGACAAGCTTTCGGATCTCATAGTCCGCGCTTTCAATTCCGGCGGTAATATTGCGCTGCGAGTTTCCAGCGACGAGCTGTAGCGCTTCGCGGCTCATTTCCTCTATATAAACCGACGACATTGAAACGTCAAACCCGCGATCCTTGAAGAAAGAATATAGTTTTTCGATTTCCGGATGCGATGAAACGGCCGGACCCATAAGGCCGAACTTTTTAGTGTGAACAGATGCCGACTCAACGTAAGAAGCAATCTTTTCGAAAGAGGCGTGGCGGAATTTACCGTAACAATTACCGACCATGCAGAAGCGGCATCTTCTGACGCACCCGCGCTGAACCTCTATAAGCGCTCTGGACGAAAAATTGGTGTCGGGTGTAAGTATAACGCTCGTGGCGAAGTCGGGATTCCCTGTAAGACGAACTTTGACCATAGTATCGCGACTCATGTTCGCGAGCCTTTCACCGCAGAGGAAATTATCCTCATTCGAAAGTCTTTCAATTAAGAGCCTGTGGGCGTCGCGGATCTTTTTCGCGCTTGAATTTTTAAGCGTTTCGCTGTAACCGGCGGCGAGTTCAGGGATCGTTATCTCGCCGCTTCCCAGCGCGAAGATATCGAAAACCTCCGCGATCGGAATAATATTTTGAAGCGCGGCAGGACCGCCGCATATTATAAGCGGATAATCGTCGCCGGCCCGATCCCTTGATTTGATCGGAATGCGCGCCATTTTGAGCATTTTCAAAACGTTTATGAAATCCGTTTCATAAGACAGCGTGAAGGCGATTATATTAAAATTAACAAGCGGAGTGGAGGTTTCAAAAGAAGGAAGATATTTGGACATTATAAGTTTCTCGGCCTTAGCTTCGGGGAGGAACGCTCGTTCGACCGAAAATTCGGCCTCGGAGGAAAACTTCGCGTACAGATATTGAAAACCAAGCGAGGACATGGCAAGCTCGTAAACGTTAGGATACGCGGCGCAAACGCGTATATGCCCGCCGGACGGCGCGAGCATGTGAATTTCCTTATTTTTTCTTGACCTTATGGCGAGTTCGAAACGGTAATCCATATTATTATGAAACTCAAAAATAAAGGCGCGTTGCGTTTTTAAACGATCGCGCCTTTATTTATATCAATAGAATTTATTTTAAAACCGTATCCATTAAGATTTTTTGTGTTTTCTTAAGAACGCTGGGATATCGATCTCGTCGTCCGGAGGATTCGATATTACTTTCGGACCGGTCTTGATATTGGTTATTATCTTGTCTTTTTCAGGAACGGCGACTTTTTCCTCGGCGTTAAAACCCGTAGCTATTACGGTGATCCTGATCTCATCCTTAATATCTTCGTTCACGACGGCGCCGAATATGATGTTGGCGTCGGGAGCGGCGTCATTGTATATGATCTCGCACGCCTTGTTGATCTCGTAGAGTGAAAGATCCGGACCGCCGGTAATATTGATGAGAACGCCTCTCGCTCCTTCGATGGTGCTTTCAAGAAGAGGGCTCGATATGGCGGCTTCGGCGGCCGATGTAGCCCTGTTTTCGCCTGTGCCTATACCGATGCCCATCATAGCTGATCCGGCTTCGGTCATGATCGTCTTAACGTCGGCGAAATCGAGGTTTACAAGGCCGGGAATGGTGATGAGATCGGATATGCCCTGAACGCCCTGGCGCAATATATCATCGGCGATCTTAAAAGCATCGATCATCGAAGTATGCTGATCTACCACCTGGAGAAGCCTGTCATTAGGAATAACGATTATAGTATCAACTTTTGATTTGAGATTTTTTATGCCTTCCTCGGCCTGCGCCTGTCTTCTTCTGCCTTCAAAAGTGAATGGTTTCGTAACAACGGCAACTGTAAGGGCGCCTGCGGTCTTAGCGATCTCGGCCACGACCGGAGCCGCGCCCGTGCCTGTTCCGCCGCCCATCCCGGCTGTTATGAAAACCATGTCAGCGCCGTCTAAAACCTCGCCGATTTTATCGCGGTCTTCCTCGGCCGCTTTCATGCCTATCTGTGCATTCGCGCCGGCACCAAGACCTTTGGTCAGCTTGTCGCCTATTTGTATCTTAAGCTTGGCGTTTGAGAGCACAAGCGCTTGAGCGTCAGTGTTTGTAGATATGAACTCAACTCCGGTCACGCCGGCGTTTATCATACGGTTGATAGCATTGGAACCACCGCCGCCCACGCCAATTACCTTGATATCGGCAACCTGTTCCATTGCGTCAAACTCGAACATCAAAAACTCCTCCTTTAATACTTTGAAAACAGAAACATCAAGCCCTGTTTCGCAGCTGGTATCTGTCAATATTATATATAAAAATTAAAGTACTCCGGAAAAATATATTTAAAATTAAAAAACGTCTTTAAAAAAACTTTTTATCCAATTTGAAAAACTATCAAAAACACTGTTGGACTGAATAAAGGAATGCTTAGGATGATTTTGCTGCCTCATCGCATGAGCTAAAAGCCCGATACATGATGAATATGCGGGGCCATTCACTTTTTCCACCAAGCCGCCGATATTCGAAGGCTTCCCAATTCGAACCGGCATTTCAAGTATCTTTTCGGCGAACTTTTGAGTTCCGCATAAAAGAGAACCGCCGCCGGTCAGCACGACGCCCGCCGGAATGCTCGACGCGCACCCGGAGTTTCTTATCTCTTCCTTGACCATGTTAAAGATCTCTTCCATTCTCGGTTCTATGATCTCGAATATCTGACTGGAGTCTATCTGCCTGGTACCGTCATTGCCGGCGTTCTGAACTGTCAGCTTCTCATCGAGGTCTACGCCTTCGGTCCATACCAGACCGTGTTTAACCTTAAGTTTTTCGGCCTCCTGCGCGGAAGTACGAAGCCCTATGGAGATATCGGAGGTGATATGGGCGGACCCGAGCGGCAGCACCATTGAATGACGAATGTAACCGCCGATATAAATAACTACGTCCGTAGTGCCGCCTCCGAAATCGATCAAAACCACTCCCAGTTCTTTTTCGTCCGGCGTTAAAACCGCCTCACAGGAAGCGATTGCTCCAAAGATCATTTCCTTTATTTTAAGACCGGCGCCGCGCACGCTCTTTTGAAGATTGCGAAGCGAAGGCGATGAGCCGGTTATAACATGGGCTCCTACCTCAAGCTGCGACCCAGTCATTCCGATCGGATCGATTATTCCGTCCTGATCGTCAACTTTATATTCCTCAGGCAAAACATGCAATATTTCAGTATTGGGCGGAAGCTGGACTGCCCTTGCAGCTTCCTGGACCCGAAGCTTGTCGTCGGCGGTAATTTCTTTCTGAACCGGTGGAATAACGATCCGACCGCGAGTGTTCTG
The DNA here is from genome assembly GCA_964545075.1 of uncultured bacterium. Lineage (GTDB taxonomy): Bacteria > Muiribacteriota > UBA9980 > UBA9980 > UBA9980 > DAOPXV01. Next base: position 1,567 of record CAZJFS010000057.1, on the reverse strand, counting down.
CCCCTGAATGTGGTATCCGCCGATACTCACATAAACGGTATCTATATCCACGTCAGCTATATGCTCGGCGTCGGCAATGACGCTTTCAATAGCTGCAATCGTCTCTTCAATATTGACGATCATGCCTTTTTTTATTCCCGTGGTGGGAGCAATTCCCGACCCCAGTATATATATTTCATTGTTTTCAGCAGCCTCGCCTACGACAATAGCAACCTTTGTCGAGCCTACATCGAGCCCAACGAGCAAACCGTCTTTTGACATTTAATAATTTTTTCCTCTATAAAAAACTTATTTTAAAATTAATTGGTTATCGGTTTAACAACAACTTCGTTATTGAAGCGCATATCGACGTAACTTATTTGAATGCCATCTTTCCTGAACTTATTAAATACCACGTTTAAAAGTTCGAAATTATTCTTAAAGTTCACCGTACTACCGGGGAATATCTTGATTCCGTCGTTAGTTATCAATAACAACTCGCTTCCACTAAGCGATATTTCCGATATATTCGTCAGATATGAAGGTTCGAGGTTAATAACCCAGTTTATGACGCTTTTTATTTTAGCGTCAGCCTTGATAGAAGAACCTACGGTTTTAACGGGCATCTGACATCCCGTCAATATAGGAAGATCTACCCTGACATTCTTGTTGTTGACCGAAAGTATGTAACCTTCGCTGTCAAGCTCATAAAAATTAAGGTCGCTTAAAACCAGAAGGATGCCTTCGCGTTCCGTAACCTTTATCAACACTTCTCCGATGCCTTCGGTCGAAACGGCAACGCTTTTAAATTTAGGGTGAAGCGAAAGCGCTTTCTCAGCCAAAGCGTAATCAAGTTTAAGAAAATTTTCAGAGAGCTTAAAATTCGATAATTTTATTATAGTTTCCTTATCTACCGTAATGTTTCCTTCGATAGATATCTTTTTGAGTTCAAAATACGAAGTTTCATATATCAGATATTTAAATTCCCATATAGCCAACGAAAGTAAAGCGCAAGTAAAGGCAATCACGAAAAAATTACGTGAAAATCTCAAAGCCTTTTTGAAACCCGACCACTTTTTTATCGAAAAATCGTATCCAAACATAAAAACCTTTGTAAAAAAAACGCAACAACTCAAAAAAACACTGTTTTCAAGAGTTAATTACAAAATAAAATATGTTGAACGTGCTTAATTTGAAAGGTACACTAACGTAAAATTTGAAGGCTATTATATCATTAATAATTCATATTTACAAGAACTTTTTTATAATGGCCTTACCGCATATTTATCTTTGAGTCTTTTAACTATATCAGTAGAGATCGAGGTAACGTCGCCGGCGCCTATGGTGAATATAAAATCATTGCTTCTGGCAATGGAAGCGGCATATGCCGGAACATTTTTTATGTCGTTTATTATTATGGAATCTGACTTCCCAAGCCGCTTAAGCGAATTCAGGATCAGTTCGGAGGAAACGCCTGATATAGGTTTTTCAGAAGCCGCGTAAATATCGGTAAGTATAACGACATCGGCGCGGTTTAACGCGTCGGCCATCTGGTCATAGAAAAAGCGCGTTCTGGAAAAACGATGCG
>CAZJFS010000056.1:0-24143 GCA_964545075.1 uncultured bacterium | reverse complement strand
CAGGGTCATCTCCTATGACCCCCAAAAAAACCGGAGCTTGCTCGAACTTACGCTTGAGACGGGGCGGACGCATCAGATACGGGTCCATCTCGCGCATCTCAAACACCCTATCGTCGGCGATACTTTTTATGGCGCGAAAACCGAAATGGGCGAAAATTTTTTCATGCTTCACTCAAGTTACGTAGCTTTCACTCATCCATACACCCGAAAAAACGTCGAAGTGACATCAAAATAACGATTGAAAAATTCCCCCGCTTTTGTTATAATTAACGCTAATCATAAAAAAGCGTTTTTTATATAAATACTATAGGAATCGAGGGACATTTCAATGAAAAAAGCTCTTATAACCGGTATTACGGGACAGGACGGCTCTTATCTCGTAGAATTTCTCCTGAAAAAAGGATATGACGTTTACGGCATAATCAGACGCTCCAGCTCGTTCAACACTGGAAGAATAGATCACGTATATCAGGACCCGCACCTTCCGGACGGCCGCATGAAACTCGTTTTCGGAGACCTGAACGACGCCAGTTCTTTAAACAGGATACTCGGCGACATAAAGCCGGACGAAATATATAACCTCGGCGCGCAAAGCCATGTCCGCGTAAGTTTCGATATTCCGGAATATACGGCCGAAGTAACGGGCCTTGGAACGATAAGACTTCTGGACGCCATGCGCGAAAGCGGCCTTAAAGGCACAAGATTTTATCAGGCCTCTTCATCCGAATTATTCGGAAAGGTACAGGAAGTTCCGCAACGCGAAACGACGCCGTTCTACCCCAGAAGCCCTTACGCGTGCGCAAAGCTTTACGCTTACTGGATAACCGTCAACTACCGCGAAGCTTACAATCTTTTCGCCTGCAACGGAATACTTTTCAACCATGAATCGCCGAGACGCGGAGAAACTTTCGTCACGCGCAAGATAACGATGGCGCTCGCCAGGATAAAATACGGCCTCCAGAAAAAACTTTACATGGGCAACCTCGATTCAAAGCGCGACTGGGGTTTCGCCGGCGACTACGTCGAGGCGATGTGGCTAATGCTTCAGCAGGAACGCCCCGACGACTTCGTTATCGCCACGGGCGAAACGCACAGCGTAAAGGAATTTCTCGAAGAATCATTCAACTACGCCGGGCTCGACTGGAAAGAATACGTCGAGATCGACTCCAAATATTTCAGGCCTACCGAAGTCGAACTTTTAATAGGCGACGCGTCGAAAGCTAAAAAAGTCCTTAACTGGGAACCGAAAATCAAGTTCAAGGAACTGGTTAAAATGATGGTCGACGCCGATATGCTCACGGTCAAGCACCTTGTCGAAGGCATCGGAACGGGCGTGAAATAATGAGCGGCTTTAAGAACATCAAAGATAAGAAGATAGTCGTGACGGGCGGCGCCGGATTTCTGGGCTCGTTCGTCGTCGAAAAACTTAAGCTACGCGGCTGCGAAAAAATATTCGTGCCGACGAGAGACGAATTCGACCTTCGCGACCGCGACGATATCTTAAGGTTATTGAGGCGTGAAAAACCTGAACTTGTAATACATCTCGCCGCGGTGGTCGGAGGAATCGGCGCCAACCGGTTAAATCCCGGAAAATATTTCTACGACAACGCCATGATGGGTATTCAATTAATCGAATATTCCCGGATCATGAACGTCGAAAAGTTCCTCGCCGTCGGAACCATATGCGCATATCCCAAATTCACGCCGGTCCCGTTCAAGGAAGAAAACCTGTGGGCGGGCTATCCTGAGGAAACCAACGCCCCTTACGGCCTGGCGAAAAAAATGATGCTGGTTCAAAGTCAGGCTTATCGTACTCAATACGGCTTCAATTCAATATTTCTCCTGCCCGTGAATCTTTACGGCCCGCGCGATAATTTCAACCCCGAATCGTCTCACGTCATACCCGCGCTCATAAAAAAATGCGTCGACGCAGTTAAAAACGGCGACAAAAAGATGACCGTCTGGGGAACCGGCGAAGCCAGCCGCGAATTTTTATACGTCGAGGACGCGGCCGAAGCGATAGTTCTCGCCGCGGAAAAGTATAACGGTAACGAACCAGTTAACATCGGGGCCGGTTTTGAAATAAAAATAAAAGACCTTATAACGCTTATAGCGAAATTAACCGGATTTGGCGGAACCATAGAATACGACGGCTCCAAGCCGGACGGCCAGCCACGCCGCTGTCTCGATACGAAAAGGGCTTCCGACGAATTCGGCTTCACGGCGAAGGTCAAGTTCGAAGAAGGCCTTAAAAAAACAGTGGAATGGTATATAAATCATTCAGCATAAAATACCGGAGGGAAGCATGAGTCTCAAACACACCGGAAGCGGAGTTCCGCAACATCTGATGCAGGAGATAGCCGACGCCTATAATATCGATTTTCCCTTTAATTTCGAAAGGCTCGTCGCGTTTTACTCCCATCCGAACTGGGTGATGAGAAAACTCGCCGCCGAATACACCTTCAAACTCGGAGACAGGGTAATGCCGCTCCTGTATGAAAAACTCGAGGACCCGGACGCGACGGAAGATATGGTTTATTGGAGCGTCAAAGTATATTTGAAATTTTTCGACGCGGCGGTGCCTTATATCATCAAGCTTTTAAACTGCGAGCACTTCTCGAACAACAAGCTTTTATTTCTCATAAGCGCCTCCGGCACTCTTAAAATAGCCGAAGCAATACCGTCTCTCGTAAATTTTTCAGGCCATAAGAACTGGATAATCAGAAAGGAAGCGGCGTCGGCGATACTCGCTACCGGCAAAGCCGCCGTGCCTTATCTGAAAGAAGCCTTCTTTTCCGGAAACAAGGACATACGCTACTGGACCGTCAAGCTTTTAGGCCAGATACTCGGACGCGACGCGATAGACTCGTTCAAAAAACTGCTGGCCTCGGATAAAAAGGACCTCCGCTATTACGCCCTTACGGCGTTAGGCGAAATTGACGCGCCGGAAGTGCTCGAGCTCGTGGCTTCATGCCTCGGCGACGAGTCGTGGCTGGTGCGCGCTCAGGCCGCCGAAATACTCGAAAGATGCGGCCGGCCTGCCATAAAACACATCAAAAAATTATTCTCGGAAGGTAATTCCGATGTAAAATACTGGTCCATAAAAGTTCTTGCGAAGGTTTTAAAGGAAGAGGCGCTTGATTTTCTGAAGCGCACTCTCGATACGGACGATTCGGAACTTAAATATTGCGTTATAGACGCTCTATCCCAGATGAGCTTTCAAAAAGCCGCGCCGGTGCTGGTCAGGCTTTTCGACGATTCGGCATGGCTGGTCAGAAAGCACGTCGCGTCCGTTCTCTCCAAATTCGGAAGCCAGGCCGCGGAATATTTAAACGACCTGCTGGAAACGGAGGAAAACGAAAATATAAGGTACTGGTCGGTGCTGGTCATAGCCAAATCCGACGAAAAGAACTTTTTAAAACTGCTTGAAATATTAAAAGAGCCGGGCCGCGGCGAAAGGACCTTCATTATCCAGGCCCTGCGCGAAACCAAAAATAAGGCCGCTCTTCCCGTATTATTCGAGCTTCTCACGGACAGCCAGTGGACGATAAGGCGCGAAGCCGCGCGTACCATAATCGATTTCGGCCCGGAAATAGTCGTGCCTTATATGATAGACATCGTGGATCTTTCGTCTAACGACATAGAATACTGGATATATAAAATAATATCGTCATTCGGCGACACCGTCAATTCGACCATAACCGACATCATATACGAAAATGGCTGCGCCACCGATCCGGACGACGCGAGTTACCAGAAGCTTCAAAAAGCTTTCAAACTTCTTTCCATGCTTGGAAACTCAAAAAGCGTCGATACGATAATCGACATCATAAAAAACAGGTCTCACGCTCAAAAAGAGGCCATGGTGGCTTCTCTTTCGGGCATCAAAAACGACAATTTCATAAAAAGCCTTTTAAAAGCCCTCGATCTTGCCGACTCCGGAGTTTCCTTCTGGATAGCCCGCATACTTAATAATATCTCTAAAAATTCCTACCCGCTTTTATACGGCGCGCTCGACGATAAAAATCCCGAAAAACGCGTCTGGATCTGTAAAATATTCGGCGAGATCAAGGACCCCGCTTTCATACCGCCGCTCGTCCTGCTTCTTTCGGATAAAGATAAAAACGTCAGGTACGAGGCGACGAAAGTCCTTAGTAAATACGAATCCGTCGAAGTTTTTGAAAGCCTCATAAAGCAATTCATAGAAGAGGACGAAGAAGGCCGCATCTGCATAATTGAAAACATTAAAACGATCATAGACGATAAAATGATAACGCTTTTAATAGACTTCCTCGACGACGCCTCGGACACCGACGGCTACTGGATATCCAAACTTCTGGTAGAGACCGCGAAGGAACATATCGACGCCATTGAAAAAAAATATGACGACGCCATTGAATCCTCAAAAACGAAGTACTGGCTGAAAAAAATAAAAGACCACATTAACGGCGTCGCCTATCTTTGATCCCAACCGGAGGTTAAATTGATCACGGCCGAACAGATAATTAAAAAACTTGGACTCATACCGCACCCGGATGAGGGCGGATTTTTCAGTGAAACCTATCGCTCGGGCGAATTTATTTCCAGCGAAGCCCTTGGCGGACGTTATAACGGCATGCGACGTTTTTCGACGGCCATATATTTTCTTTTGACGCCCGAAACATTTTCACGCATGCATGTTTTAAAATCAGACGAGATCTTTCACTTTTACATGGGCGATCCGGTCGAAATGCTCAAGCTCTATCCGGACGGTTCCGGAAAAACGGTCAGAATCGGCCGGGATATAATGAACGGCGAAAGCCTTCAGGTCACGGTCGAAGCCAACGTATGGCAGGGCGCGCGACTTTTACCGGGCGGCCGGTTCGCTCTTTTAGGGACTACCGTCGCGCCCGGTTTTGAATACGATGATTACGCCTCCGGCATACCCGAAGTTTCAGACATTTGCGGCTATCTCTGCTCGAAATTTCCGGAATTTACCGCTAAAATAAAAAATCTTACAAGATCCGGGAAAGTTTGATGGAAGAACTTCGGCATAAATTTATAAACGCCCTGGCGCTTTTCTGGCTGATATTCATTTTCGGGATACTCGGCTACATGATCATTGAAGGCTGGTCAGCTTTCGACTCCATATATATGACCGTAATAACCCTGGCGTCGGTCGGATACGGCGAAACTCACCCGCTTTCCAACGCCGGACGGCTGTTCACGATAGTGCTTATAATCGTCGGAATGGGTACGTTCGTTTACGCGATAAGCACGGTGACGGCATTTTTCATAGAAGGCGAACTGCATGGATACCTGAGGAGGAAAAAAATGAAGACGATGATAGACGAACTCCAAAATCATTATATAATATGCGGCGCGGACGAGGTCGGGAATCACGTTATCGGGGAGTTCCACAAGACCGAACGCGAATTCGTCATCATAGACAGCGACGAGGAACGGATAAAAAAAATCGCGAAGCACAATGAAAACCTTTTATATATCGTCGGCGATCCCGCCGATGACGACATTCTCATAAGCGCCGGCATTACCCGCGCAAAAGGCGTCGTAGCCGCTCTGGATTCGGACAAGGACAACCTTTTCGTCGTAATTACCGCCCGAAGCCTCAATCCCGACGTAAGAATAGTTTCGCGCTCCATAGCGGACGGAACCGTCGCCAAATTAAGAAAAGCCGGAGCGGACGCAATAGTTTCAACCGATACGATAGGCGCGCTGCGCATGGCCTCTGAAATGGTCAGGCCGAACGTGGTTTCGTTCCTCGACAAAATGCTTAGAAGCACGGATGAAAATTTAAGGATCGAGGAAATAGAGCTCACCAAGGACTCGCATCTCGTCGGAAAAATGCTTAAGGACGTTGACATCACCGATAAAACTGGCCTTTTAGTCATGGCTACCAGAAATAAAAATACCGGCAATTACGTTTACAATCCCAAATCTTTTTACGTCTTCGATCATGAGGATATTTTGATAGTGATCGGAACGCCGGGACAGCGCGAAGAATTCAACAAGTTATTCAATATAAAATAACGCAAAAAAATCAGAATATAAAATTATAAAATAAACTGAAACGGAGTTAAATTATCTTATGATCGCAGTTAAAAACCTCTCGAAATATCACGGCGAGAGATGCCTATTCAAGGACGTAACATTTCACATCAACGACGGCGAGGTCGTAGGGCTTTGCGGCGAGAACGGCACCGGAAAATCGACGATATTAAAGATACTTTGCGGCATAGAATCTTCCGACACGGGCGAGATCAACTGCCCCAAAAGCACCACTTTCGGCTATCTTCCGCAGGACATCGACATGCAGTCGGATAAAACCTTATACGAAGAAGTTTCAGAGGTTTTTAAAGACATAATAAACCTTAAAAAAGAAGCCGAAGAGATCGAGGAGCTTTTCGCCAGCGGCGACTACGACGCCGACAAATATCAAAAGCTCATGGACCGCTACGGCGACCTCCAGGAAAAAATAATTTCAACCGATGCGCATACGATCGACGCCGACATTCACGACGTTCTACGCGGCCTCGGCTTTCTCCACAAGCACTGGCATAAAAAAGTCAACGAGTTCTCGGGCGGCTGGCAGATGAAAATATATATGGCGAAGCTCCTCCTCCAGCGTCCGGACGTACTGCTTCTGGATGAACCTACCAACCATCTCGACATCGACGCCAGAAACTGGCTCGAACAGTTTTTGAAAAAATACCCGAAATCGGTCGTAATGGTTTCGCATGACCGCCATTTCATGGACACCGTCGTAAAAAAAATATACGAGGTCTTCTCGGCGAAACTCGAAACCTATCACGGCACGTTCTCGAAATACCTTGTCGAACGCGAAGAACGCATCGACAAGGTTTATATCGCGTATGAAAAACAAAAAGACGAAATCGAAAAAATGCAGGAATTCATCGACCGCTTCCGCGCCAAGATCGATAAAGCCCAGCTTGTCCAGAGCCGCATAAAAACTCTTGAAAAAATGGAAAAAATAGTTCTTCCTCCACGCCGGAAAAAAATAAAATTCTTCTTCCCGCAAGCCCTGTCATGCGGCGATACGGTCATCGAAGCTCACTCGGTCTCGAAGTCTTACGGCGACCACAAAATAATCGATCCGACGACGTTCACCGTCAGCCGCGGTGAAAAGGTCGTTCTGCTGGGAGTTAACGGCGCCGGAAAAACGACGCTCATAAAAATGATAACCCAATCCCTCGACCCCACTTCCGGCGCCATAAAACTCGGCCACAACGTAAAAGTCGATTACTTCGCTCAAGACCAGGCGCTGGAATTAAACCCTACCAACAGCGTTCTGGCTGAAGTCTCGCATAAATGCCCTTTCGACATGACGCCTAAATTAAGAACTCTGCTGGGGACATTCCTCTTCACCGGCGACGACGTGAATAAATCGGTTTCCGTTTTGAGCGGCGGCGAACGCGCGAGGCTGTCGCTTGCGAAAATGCTCCTGCGCCAGTCGAACGTCATAATCCTCGACGAGCCCACCAACCATCTCGACGTCCTCGCGAAGGACGTGCTGAAAGAGGCGCTCATAAAATACGAAGGCACGGTGCTTTTCGTTTCGCACGACCGGGATTTCGTATCGAACGTCGCAACGCGCGTGCTCGAAATTTACGAGGGGAAATTGCGCGACTACCCGGGAACTTATGAAGAATTCCTGGAATATAAACTCAGGAACAACCTTGACGCCGACCCGGACGATATACGTTAGTAGTTAAGAGGTCAAAAGGCAACCAAGAAGTACAACGGCGAAGCAATCTATTATAAATTCCATAGAGATTGCTTCGTTTCGTTTGTAATGGCTATTATTCATTGCTGCGCGAGCGCGGGCTTGAGATCACCGTCAATTGTTATCCATCCAAACCGTTTGCGCGTCCAAAAGAGCAAAGGATAATTTATAAAATATTTTGAGATATTAAAAATATTTTGAACTTTTACAGTGTCCCGTAAAATTATAATGCATGAAAGTTTTTGAGATGTTAAAAGAAAACGAAAAAACACAAAACATCAATGACTTCGATCTGATATTCGCCAGATACTTCAACCGGCTCGTTTATTTCATCAGGCGAAGTATAAACGGCGACATCGACGAAGCTCAAAATATAGCGCAGGAAACTTTTATAGTGCTGCTTGAAAAATCCCCGAAACTTAATTTCGATAGCGAAAAATCAGCCGTATCATATATTTTCCAGATCGCGCGAAATCTGATACAAAATCATAATCGCAAAAGCGGATTTCGAAAATTCATCGAAAGGGTGGTTTATTTTTTCGAAGCTGAAACCAGGACCCACGAAAAATACGGCGAGGTGGAAACGATGACCGATTTCGATGCGGCGCTGGCAATGATACCGGAAACCTACAAAGAAGTAATCATGATGAAATACATAATGGAAATGAGCACGGAAAGCATCGCCGAAGTTTTAAATATAAGCGAAGGGACTGTCAAATCAAGGATGTTCAACGGAAGCATACAAATGGCGAAACACCTGAAAGGATATTCGAATTTTAAGGATCCCGCCGGAAAATTAAAGAAGCGTGATTAAGATGAGCGAAAAAAACAACATTTGTGAAATAATTAAAAATAAGATCTCGCGTTCGGACGAACTGAGCGATCAGGAAACTCTTCATGCCGAGAAATGCCCCGCCTGCCTGCCGATCATCGAAGATGCGATGAACGCCGTAAGCGCCTCGGCGCATCAGAAAATCCGGGCCCTTCAAAAAATCGAGGCGGCTCCCGAGCTAATCAGCAGGCCCGCGCGAAACTTTAACGTTTATAAATTATCGACTGTTTTCGCGCTCTTATTGGTCGCCGTACTTTTAATTCCGCATAAAAACATCGAAAGCGAAAATTCTATAAATAAACGTCAACCTTATGATTTTGCAAACATCGATATAAGTTTCCCCGAACTCTCCTACTCGAATTTCTCGAACGAGGTCAATTCATATTTTAAAAAGCAGTCCGAAATCATCGATGAAAGCTTCATCACCTATACGACGAATTCGATATTTTCAGAATACGATAACGCTTTATCGGACATAAGCCTCGACTCGATAGCCCAAACTTTCAAACTCCCTGAAAACGGCGAAGATAAGTATTCAAGCTTGTTTTCTACAAACGACAACAGCGCTTTTGAAAATATATCCATGGAATCCATCGATTAATCTAAATTTAAAAGGAGTGGTAACTATGAGAAAAAACCTTATCGCAAAACTTATCCTGACGGTATTATTCGTTTTCCTGGCATCGCTTTTCACGGGAAATTTCGCCGCGGTTTCAGCCGAAACTAAAGATAAACCCGAATCCAAAGTTGATGAAAAAAAAGCCGAAGACCCGATGGCGCCTCCCGAAGGCAACCGCCCGCCAATGCCGCCTAAAAACGATTTTATGAAAAACCTCACGCCCGAACAGCGCGAAGAGGCGCAGAAAATAATGTTGGCTAACAAAGCCAGAATAGATCTCGCCGACGTTTACGCCGAATCAGGCAAGGTGGACGACGCCATAGCCGAGATCAAAAAAGTTTTGAGCGCTGAAATGCCTTCATTCATACCCGCTAAGGAAGTCGAAGAAAGAAAATCGATGCTTTCGATGAAGATCGTCGATCTCTATTTTAAAGCCGGCAAAGAAGAACAGGCGCTCGCCGAAGCCGAAAACCTGATTTCGAAAGGCAACCTTCCGGTCGTAAAGCAGGGCAATCTCTTAACGATGATCGGACACGCTTACAAGAAAAAAGGCAACAACGATAAAGCCGCCGAATACCTCAAAAAAGCTATTGAAATTCTCGAGAAAAAGTAATGGCGAATTCTCTCCGTAAATAATGACGAGCATAATAAGTTAAGAGCTGAGACCCGATAACGGATAGCCAGGCTCTGCGCTAAAAAATAAAAAGCCGCGTTCTGATAATAGAGCGCGGCTTTTATCTGGCTTATTTTATTATCATTGAAGCGGAGCGTCTATCTCTCCCTTGGCTTTTTGCGCTTTTTCCATATCGCGGAATTCCTTGAGGAGCTGTTCAAAGGTAATGCCCATTTTTTCAAGATCCTCGTCAAGTATAGACATCGATTGATTGGACTTCCATTCTTTATAGCGCTCCAGTTTCCAGCTTATTATATTATTGATGCGGGCCTTTTGCTCCAATTCGATTTTTTGTTCGCGGACTTTTTTAAAGCATTTCAAATTAAGCTCGCCGCCTATGCCTTCAAGCGATTTTTTTATGTTTGAAACGGAGAAGGATTTAAGCCTCTGATACTCGATGGCGCCTATCGTATTTTTATAATTTTCAGCTTCGCTCTTGTTCTGAACGCACTGGTCGATCCATCCAAAACTGTTGGAAGGATACATGTTATGAGCAGTGATGGAGACCGCCATAAAAGATGAACTGTCGTCAGGCTCGAATTTGAACGTAAAAAGGGCCGTGACGATTATCTCGACGTCTGCGTTTTTTTTGACGATTACGATATCTCTTACGCCGCGCAATTCAAGCGCCATACAGCTTTCAATTTTGTTTAACGCGTCATTGTTGCGCTTCTCATTCGCCATGTCGCCACCGTCTAAAAGCACGGTAAGTTTAACGCCTATCTTATTCGCGGGAACGACGCCATGAGCGGCATAATCCGCGTCGCGAGAAACATCGGCCGTATATGAAACGGCATATGACGCATTTAACAAAAAAGCCGCCGCGAGTAATATCATAAATATTTTATTTATTTTCATAATTAACTCTCCACATTTTTTTGAAATGTATTTTACAACAATTCGAGTTTAAATACAATAATCATTCGCTAAAATTTCAAATTTAATAAAATTTGGTTTCAAGACGCTTGACATTTTTCCCGCTTTATGATACATATACCGTGATATGAACAGAATCGTACATTCAAAAAGCGCTATTATCATAGTGGCGTTTTTTACGCTAATCAATTTAGTGGACATCTTCGAATATTTCATTTACGAAGAAAACTCCGTTTTAAGGCACGCTTTGCCTCTTTTTGCCGAAAGCAGCTCGAATCCAAGCGAAACAGGCGAAACTTCACCTAAAAATCCTATTATTCATATGCAGCGTGCATTTGCGGCATCAATCTCGACCATATTGGCGGTCGGATGCTTTTCAACGCCGGTCTGTTTCAAATGTCCGCTTTTATTAAAACCGCCGGTTTATTCTCAAATCTTCGTCCTCACGGCACGGCCACCGCCGTCGGATGTTTAACGCCCCGCCGCAACAGTTTCGGTTTAAATTTGCATATTAGTTTTTTAAGCGCTTTAAATCAAAATGATTGCACTTTAAATTCAGTTATTCCGAATAAACGATAAAATAATTAATTCAGGGAGGGAAAATCAAAAAATGATCGAAGTCAATAATCTGACAAAAAACTATGGCGATTTCACTGCCATCTCAAACGTCAGTTTTAACGTTAAAGAAGGCGAGATCATGGGATTTCTGGGCCCAAACGCCGCGGGAAAAACCACCACGATGCGGGTCATAACGGGCTTCCTTTCGGCGACCGCTGGAACGGTAAAAGTAGCGGGTTACGACACTTACAACGATTCTCTCAAAGCCAAGCAGGTCATAGGATACCTGCCCGAAAAACCGCCGGTTTACCCGGAGCTTTCAGTGCGCTCCTATCTGAAGTTCGTCGCCGAAATAAAAGGCGTTCCCGGCCGCGAAATATCCAGAAGCGTGGAACTTGCCATGGAAAAAACCAATATCCACAATGTTTCTCATAAGCTGATAGGCACGCTTTCGAAAGGTTACCAGCAGCGCGTCGGCCTCGCTCAGGCCCTGGTCCACAATCCAAAGGTTTTGATACTCGACGAGCCTACGGTCGGCCTTGACCCGGCTCAAATCATAGAAGTGCGAAACCTTATAAAAAGCCTAAAGGACTCGCATACGGTAATTCTTTCAACTCATATACTTCCCGAAGTCTCCGTCACCTGCTCGCGCGTCGTAATAATAAACAAAGGAAATATCATCGCCGAAGACACGCCGCAGAATCTGACGAGATCGGTTTCAGCCGACGAGCATCTCGAACTCACCGTTTCGGGCCCGAAGGACGCCGAAGCGCTTAAAACCGCCATTTCTGGCGTCGAAGGCGTCTCGAACATTTCCGTTACCAATCATGCGGAAAAGAAAGACGTTTACAAGGCGGTCGTGGACATGAGTTCGAGCTTCGATAACGCGCCTAATCTGGCGTCAAAAGTCATAAGCTCGAATTTCAAGCTTCACGAAATGCACTTCATCGAACTTTCGCTTGAAGACATCTTCCTTAAATTGATAAACAAAGTACAGGGGGAGGTTACGAAATAATGAGAAATATCTGGTCGCTTTTCAAAAAGGAACTCGTTTCATTTTTCAGTTCTCCTATAGCATATATGCTTATATCCGTATATCTGGTGCTTTCAGGATATTTCTTCTACGTGTCCTTCACCAGATTCGCATCCTTCATAATGATGCTCGCTTCGAATCCAGAATACGCGGGCGAACTCGTTAAATACAACGTTACTGACCACGTGCTCAGGCCTCTGGCTTATAATATCGCCATAGTCGTGCTGCTTTTGATACCGCTGCTCACCATGAGGGTCTATTCCGAAGAGAACAAAATGGGAACGATGGAACTTCTTCTCACGTCTCCGATAACATACACGGAGATCGTCGCCGGCAAGTTCCTCGCTTGCGTTTTCGTATATGGCGTAATGATGATCTTCACCTCGATCTATCTGGTGATAATGTCCGTTTACTGCGAGATAGAGGCCGGACCAATATTTACGGCGTATCTCGGCCTGTTTCTGCTGGGCATGGCTTTTCTCGCGGTCGGCAACTTCACGTCCACGCTCACTAAAAACCAGGTCGTGGCGGCCGTTCTCGGATTCGGGCTGCTGCTTTTATTCTGGGTGATAGGATGGAGCGCGGCCAATAATGAAAGCATATTCGCCGGCCTGTTAAAAGGCGTATCGATAACCGACCATTTTGAAAGCTTCGCCAAGGGCGTGCTTGAATCAAAAGACGTAATCTACTATTTAAGCTTTGCTTTCGTCGGTTTATTTCTGACCCGATTATCACTTGAATCCACGAAATGGAGGTTATAAGAATGAACGGCAAAGGTATTTTGATTTTAAAGATATTAGCGTTCCTTTTCACTTTCGCGGGCGTTTGCGTCTATCTTTTTTCCGAAGCGATGACGTTCGCGAAATGGCTGCCGCTTGTCATGGGATTGATCCTTCTGGCGATCGTAAGCATATTCAACATTTCTTATATTTCATCGACCGTCTCATCGCGTTCGTTTAAATATACCACCAATGCGATCGTTTACGCGGTCATAATGGTCACGATAATAGGCGTGCTCAACTTCATAGCCACCAAAGAGACCAAACAGTGGGACCTCACGAAAAACAAACGATATACGCTATCGGAGCAGTCGGTCAAGGTCCTGAAGTCCCTGAAAGAGGACATCAATATCCTCATGTTCTATTCCGATATTGAAAAGCCCATGCTTACGGACCTTTTAAAACAATACGCCTATAACAACGAAAAGTTCAAGTTCGAGTTCGTCGATATCAACAAAAAACCGCATATCGCCGAGCAGAATCAGGTTAAAGCCCCCAGAACGGCGATATTGAAATACAAAGGCCAGGTTGAAAAGCTTTATGGAATGTTCGGGGAGCAGGAATTCACTAACGCCCTGATACGCGTTTCAAGGGCCGGAAAAAAGAGCATTTATTTCCTGACGGGCCACGGCGAAGCGGATCCTGACGCTATGGACGCCAAGGGCATGTCGGCCGTTAAAACGGCGCTTACCGACCTGAATTTCAACGTAAGCAAACTCAACCTCATAGAAAAGCCGGAAGTGCCTAAAGACTGCCAGGCGATTATCGTAGCCGGCCCGGTTACTGAACTTATGGCGCCCGAAGAAGCGTCGATAACCAAATATCTCAATGAAGGCGGGCACGCGTTTTTTATGGTCGATCCCAAACCGGCTTTCGGATGCGAAGCGTTCCTTAAAAATTACGGCTTCGAGGTCGGCGTCAATCTTGTAATAGATTCCAAGCCCGCGCTTAAAGCTCTTGGTTTCGGCGATTACACGATACCGCTCTGCCCCGTTTACGACCAGAGCCATGAGATCACCAAAAATTTCACGATAGCCACGTTCATGCCTTACGCCCGCTCGGTCACTCCATCGCCTAATCCCCAGCCCGGCGTCAGAATGAGCGCGCTCGTAAAAACTACCGCGGATTCATTCGCCGATACGACATATCTCACAAATCCCAATATTAAACTCGATGACAACGTTGACGTTAAAGGTCCCATCACCGTCGTGGCCTCATACGCAAAAACGCTTCCGAACATTAACAAAAGCGGCGACACTTCCGAAAATGCTTTAAAATCAGATGCGGACGCTAAAAAATCCAAGGAAACCGAAGCGCGGATCGTCGTGGCCGGAACTTCCAAAGCCGCGAGAAACCAGTACATCAACCTTCAGGGCAACGGAAACCTCGTACTCAATATTATAAACTACCTCGCCGAAGAAGAGGACCTCATAGCTATAAAGCCTAAGACATCGCCGCAGGCTAAGATCAATATGACGGCCCAGGACGCCAACAACATATTCTACCTTACGCTCTTTTTAATGCCGGCCGTGGTTATCATGAGCGGATTTACGGTATGGTTTTATCGCAACAGGTAACAATTTCGGTTCCTTTTCGTCCGGCGGGATATTTTTAGATTTATTATGATTTTAGAATACTGAATATATCCCGCCAAAACACGAAAGAACCCATATTATGAAATGGAGTGATTATAAAAAATATGAATTACTTAAAAACCTTATTAGCGCTCATATTTCTCATAGCGCTTGGGTCATACGCCTATCAGCTCGACAAGAAACCCGTTGAAACCGAAGAATCGAAAAAAGGGCCCTTCGTGGATTTCGCGTTCGATAAATTGACGAACCTTCAAATCCAGAGAAATTACGATACGTTTCCGATCGAATTTTCAAGGCCGGCCGTAGGGTCGGACTGGATGATGCAAAAGCCTTTCACGACGCTCGCTGATCAGGGAAACGTCAATGAATTCGTCAACGACATAAAACTTGCGAAGGTCGAAACATTGATACCGGCGGCTGAAGTCGAAAAAGCTGAAAACTTCGGGCTGGGCACGGACGCCGTAAGACTCACCATGAAAGCCGGAACGACCGAACTTTTAATAAATTACGGAAAGAAAAACCCGGTAGGCGATTTCTGCTACGCCAGGGTCGCCGGCTCAAAAGACGTATGCATGGTAGAATCCAAACTTTTGAACGCGGTCCTCAAACCCGTTCTCGAATACCGCGATAAAAAGATCACCGCTATAAATCCGGAGACCGTGACATATCTTGAAATATCCTATCCTGGCGGCAACAAAGAATCATTCAAATTCAAAAAAAATCAGGACACGTGGTACATGGAATCTCCCAAAGCCGGAAGATGCGACGGCATGGAAGTCAAAAACATGCTCACGGCCGTCCAGAACGCTTCGGCGTCAAAATTCATCGACGTTCATGAAGCGGGTTATAATGAACCGTCGGTCAATGAAAATGCCGCCGAGATACTTTTGAAATTCGGTACCAATTCAACTTCTGAAGTCGGAACCGTCCTCGCGTTTGGAAAAAATCAGGATGCCGGCAATCTTACAATGCTTAAGTCAAACTATAAAAAAGAGATCATTCTTATCGATAAAAACATCAAAACCCAGCTCACAAAAAAAGCGAATGATTTCATGCCAAAAGTTTGCGTTGATTTCAATGCCGCAAACACTAACAAGATCAATTTAATACCCGGCGATACCGTCGCTACCGAATTGAAAAAAATAGGCTCCGAATGGAAAATATCAAAACAGGGGAGTTTTGAAGTTGAAACTAACGCGGATTCCGCAAAGGTTGAAAATCTGCTTCAAAAACTTCAGTCCTGCAAGGCGCTTAAGATCGAAGAAAACACTTCCAACGTGGAATTGATTTCTGATTTCTCAAAGGCGACGCTTGAGATCAAGCTCGGACTTTCGTTCGCAGACCGTACCGAATCGGTTTTTATAATTCCCGGAGATTTTTCAAAACACCCTTACGTAAAAGGTAATGAAAAAGATAACCTATATCAGGCGGCCAAAGAAGATCTCAATGAAATCGTAAAACTTTCAAAGGAAATAAGAGAAAATCAGAAACCCGAAAAAAACTTTAACCCGTCAACGAGATAAAAGCATCAAAAGAAGCTTTTGTCGACAAGTGGAAATCAAAGCATGATATGATGCCACCCCCTAACCACCCAAAGCATCATATCATGCTTTAGCTCTTTTTTGGCTGGCACGATTTTTGCTTACACTTAATGTAGAATAAAGGCAGAATGTAGTATGTTGTTTTAAAATGTAATCTTAGGAGTTAACCACCCATGAAAAAAATGCTGCTTTTATTTTCTGTAGCTTTAGCATTTTATTTTACCTTCTCGCAAGCCGTTTCTTTCGCGGCCGAAAACTGCCGGATCAACGAACGCGAAGCCGCCAAGATCGCTTACAGCGATTACGTCAAAGTTCACGGTCAGATAATGATCCCGGAGCTCGGAATGCGCGTGACGGATGTCACGAAATCCGGCGACGAATTTCTCGTTACGCTTTCAATTTACGAAAAGATCACTAACAAAGTAATTAACGATTGCGCCACTTACACTATCAGCGTAAAAGACGGCAAAATAAGGAACGTAAAACTTATCGTCGCTACGCCTTCGGCCGGCGATATTTCACTCGCGGTCAGCGGAATCGAAAATGGTGATTATTCAACGGTTGACGCGATAGCCGCTAAAATGAAAGAAACTTCCTCACAAGCCTCGATTTACAGGGTCATTTTCAAACAGATAAAAGAAGTTTCAATGGCCAGAGTAATGAGCGAAGGAACCGATCCGGAAAAATTTTCTAAATACTTTGACAGCAAGCTCTAATTATATTATAATATTCCCAATATAAAATTTCATCTCATTAAAAACCGCGCCTTCCGAAAATCGAAGGCGCTATTTTTTTAGAACGGTGTTGATCCATTATGCTCGAATTAATAAAAAAAGCCGAAAAAACTCATAGTCTCGATAAAAACGAAATAGTCTCCATACTTAACGACGGTTCGATAGACGCGGAGTTATTCGCCGCGGCCGACCGCGTGCGCGAAAAATTCGTAGGCAATGACGTTCATCTTCGCGGCCTTATAGAATTTTCGAACGCCTGCGCCAGAAATTGCTTTTATTGCGGTTTAAGACGCGACAACAAAAGCATCGAACGCTACAAACTCGATACGGAAACCATAATTAAATTCGCCGCGGCCGCGGCCGAAATGGGTTATAAAACCCTCGTGCTTCAATCGGGCGAAATCCCTTCATATACGGTTGATATAATGGCGGCCATGATAAGCGAGATAAAAAAACTCGGCGTGACGATCACTTTAAGCATCGGAGAAAAAAGCCGCGATGAATATGCCGCGTACCGCGCCGCCGGAGCCGACCGATATCTTTTAAGGATTGAAACCACCAACCGCGATTTATATGAAAAGTTAGATCCCGGAATGAGTTTCGATAACCGGTTAAGATGCCTGAAAGACCTTAAAAGCCTTGGCTACGAACTCGGAACAGGCTCGCTCGTGGGGCTTCCCGGGCAAAGCTCCGCCGATATAGCTTCCGACATATTGTTTTTCAAGGAAATAGACGCCGATATGATAGGCTGCGGGCCGTTCATACCAAACCCCGACACTCCGCTCGCGAACGAACGCGGCGGCACCTTCGAACTCGCCATAAAGGTTATCGCTCTCGTCCGCCTTTTGCTGCCCGACGTCAACATCCCGGCCACGACGGCCATGGAAGCTCTCAACCCCGCGGGCCGGCTTATAGCCCTGCGCTCGGGCGCCAACGTGGTTATGCCGAACGTAACGGACGGAGAATATAAGAAAAAATATATATTATACCCCGGAAAGATATGCCTTAACGAATCTCCCGGCCAGTGCATCGGCTGCATAACGGGAAAAATCCAAAGCATCGGCCGGAATATTTCCAAAGATCACGGATACAGAAAAAAAGTCAAATAAAAAGGGCGCGTCATTTGACATTATAACCACTATGTGCTAAAATATTCGCGGTTGTTTTTTCAGCCAATCGAAAAGATTCCGGCCGGTCCGTAAAAGTTAAATAAGACGTTCACCATAGTTTACAAAAATTAGTTTATATGAATTTTAGCATATATAAAAATTTACGCTTATATCAGAAAATAACCATCGTTATAACGACAATGGTTCTCTTTACCGCGCTCGTGCTCTATCTTGGCTCCGACTATATCTTCAGGCAGACGTTTGAAGACACGATTAAAAAACGCGTTTCCGAAACGCTCGACGTAACCCACAGCATGATAGAGGATTATCATTTAAAAGCCAAATCGACCCTCGGAATAATTTCCTTCAACCGCGAATTCATGGAAGCGGTAAAGACCGGAAACGCTGAATTTATGGAGGATTATCTAAGGGCGATCCAGACCAACCTTCTTCTCGCGATCATCGAGGTTTTTTCCAAGGACGGAAAGCTTATCACTCGCGCCGAAACGCCGAACATAAATAATGAAAAATATTACACTTCGCCCGAAAGCCGGCTTTTAAAAAATTCGATATCGCAATTGAAAAGATCATGCGACATACACTATCAAAAAGGCGAAATGCAGATAAAAGCCGTCATACCAGTGGTTCTCCCGAATTCGTTCGATCCGAACGGCTCCGTCGTCGTGACCTACCCTATGAACCATTATTTCGCTGATCTTTTAAGATGCATAACCAAAACCGACGTCATAATATTCGATGCCACGGGCGAGGTCGCCGCTTCAGCCGTCATAAACTCTGAAGGCCAGCGCAAGATAACAAATTTCGAATTCGAAAAAGACGGGACCAGCATAAGCGGCAATACCATTCCGGATTTCATATACGATCACAAAAAGAAAGAACTTAAAGAAAAATATTGCGTCGTCGGAATGAACAACGACCTTTATGGAATGGGGTTTTCCATTCTTTATAACAGCGACCGGAACGTCTCGGGCCTTATAGCATGCGCGATCCCGCTAGCCAAGCTCCGGGAAACCCAGGTCAAAACGGCGAACTTCCTTAAAGGCCTTCTTATAATATTGGTTATTTTAATTCTGGCCACGAGCCTTATCTTCAGCCGCGGCCTGACGGGCCCTCTCAACAGCCTGACCAGAAAGGCACAGGACGTAAAATCAGGAAAGCTTGAAGCCTTCGACGTCCCCGTGGAATCTTATGATGAAATAGGCATATTGACGGACACATTCAACCAGATGAGCTTCAGCCTTAAAATAATGATGACCGAGCTTCAAAATACGAATAAACTTCTGGATCAGCGTCTTTTTGAACTTCAGGTGCTCTTCGACATATCGCAGAGCATAAACTTCATCTCCGATACGCACGAACTTCTGGCAAAAATAATCCAGAAAGCCATAGAGACCGTTTCGGCGCATCACGCTTCGATAATGCTTTTAAACGATATCACGGACGAACTCGAAGTAAAGCTCATTCAGGGAATCGCCCCGCATAAGCTGGGCGAAAAAGCCGGCGGCTGCGAAAGCGACCTGGGGGGCCTACCTAACGCTAAAATGAAATCTGGAAGCGGCATAGCCGGTTCGGTTTTTTCATCGGGCAAGGCGCTTTTGATAAATAACGCGAGCGAGGACTCGCGTTTCATAAAACTGCCCGACGCATCCTATGAGGTCAACAGCATAATATGCGTTCCGCTTTTTTCCAACAATAAACCCTACGGCGTCATCAACATAGTCAATAAGAGCAACGACCAGAAATTCAGCGAAAGCGACCTTTATATAATAACTTCAATCGCCAACCAGATATCGCTTATACTTGAAAAAGCCAAACTATACGAACAATCCATAACCGACGGCATGACGAAACTATACATACACCGCTATTTTCAGGCGAGGCTCGACGAGGAGATCATACGCGCGCGCCGCTATCAGAGTACGCTTTCGCTTATCATGCTTGACGTCGACCATTTCAAATCCTTTAACGACACATACGGCCACCAGATGGGAGACGTCGTGTTGATCGGGGTCGCCGACGCGATGAAAAGCGTCATCAGAGGCAATCTCGACATCCCGGCCAGATACGGCGGCGAGGAGTTTGCCGTAGTGCTTCCGGAAACCGATATAGATGGCGCGTTCCGCCTCGCGGACAGGATAAGGTCGGAAATATCAAAAAAAGAATTCATGCATGACGGCCACGTCGTTCACGTTACCGCGAGCTTCGGCGTAGCCTCCTATCCGCATCACGCTTCAACCAAGCCCGATCTTATCTCCCACGCCGATCTCGCTCTTTACAAATCCAAGGAAACCGGCAGAAACCGGGTTTCTATCTATGACAAATCCATGTCGCATAACGATTAAAGGAGAAGCCAATGTTAAAACAAATGGAAGCGAAATTCATGCTTTCCGCAAAATCAACTGAACAGTTCCCGGCCCCGCTCGGTTTCGAGGTCGCCTTTTTCGGCCGTTCGAACGTCGGCAAGTCTTCGCTTTTGAACGCATACACCGCAATAAAAAAGCTGGCCAAGGTCAGCGCCACGCCCGGCTGCACGCGCGAAATAAACTTCTTTTTCATAGACAATAAATATTATCTCGTCGATCTTCCGGGTTACGGTTACACCAGATACGCTCATGAAGAAAAGCAGGAATGGGCCATATTGATAACGCAATACCTGAATTTAAGGCGTGAAAACATTCTCGGCATGGTCATAGTCGATATAAGACGCGGAGTGACCGACATGGATATATCGCTGTTTAAAGTCCTGACCGATCTGAATATCAAGTTCGAGATAGTCGCCACCAAATCCGACAAATTGAAAAAAAACGAACTGCGCGGCGCCACGCTTGAATTGAAAGCTCAGCTCAAGGATCTCGGCCTCGATTCGGAGATCGTGCGTTTTTCTTCGGAGACCGGAGAAGGCAAAAAAGAACTTTATAATCTGATACAAAAAAGACTCGCTGAATTCAAGGCTAAAAAAAATATCGAGCAGATATCAGAAAATGAAGGCTGATATAATGGGCCGTGAAAAAACTCCAAACGATAGCGAATACCCGCTCATAATCGTTAAACAGACAGGATCCACAAGCGACGACATCGAGGCCCTCCTTAAATCTAAGGTCATAAACGACGCCGATATTGAAAATTTTCACGGATACGCCGAACTTGCGTTCGCTCAAACTAACGGCCACGGGCGTTTTGATCGAAGCTGGGACTCCTCCTACGGCGGCGTTTATCAGTCGACGCTCGTTTTCATGGAAAAAATGCCCGGAATAAATTTTTCGCAATTAATAATCTGCGTCGCGCTTTCCTTATTTAAAACCGTCGCGTCTTTCCTCGAGGGGCGCCATGAGGTAAAGATAAAATGGCCTAACGATATCACGGTTGACGGCCGCAAAGTATGCGGAATACTTTTAAAATCAATACCCGGAAACGGCAGGACGCCAGTTATAATAGGAACCGGCATAAATATTTTCAATAAGATCGACGAAGCGGCCATGCGCGAATCGGCGATATTAAAGCCGGCCAATCTTCAGCAGTTTTCGGATCGCGAACTGGGCGAAAAAGATATAATGGCGGTCTCGGAAATTTACCGCAAAACATTTCACGACCACATAAACAGAGCTTCCAGCGGCGAGTTCGGCGAATTATTCATCGAATATAATCAAAACCTTTTGTATCTCGGGCGCGAGATAGAGGTCTACGGCCAGATGGAAACCGGAATTTCGACGGCGCGCGGCGAATTCGCAGGCATAACGCCGGAAGGGTTTCTCATAGTGCGCGAGAGCGGAGAAAACCGCGTCATCGCTTCGGGCGAAGTAAAAGTTTCTTTTTTAAATTAAATTACCGGAATTTTTATCCGATATGTATAATTATGAAGATGAAAAGCATTTTTGCAATCATTATAATATTTATTTTATTATGCCCGCTCACGGCGAATTCACGCGATAATAAACCAAATTCCGGTTTCGAGATCGGCACGTGGCGATATAACCTATCCGGAACGCTGAATTTTTTCAACCCCGGATTCGACTTTTCAAGCAATTTGAAATCTAACGGCAGCTTCAACAAGAACAATAATTTTTCAGGCGCATACGCTCAAAAGATAGGAAATCTTTCCGACCTTTATGTTTCGGTGAATATGACCAGAAATTCAGGCGTTCTCAAGGCATATGGCGCAAATAACGTAACGGTCAACAACGTCGTCTTCGGAGCGGGCGGATACGCCGTTATAAACACCGAATTAAACTCGGATGTAATAGACATTATGGGGCTGCGTGAAATAGCATCGAGCGAGAACGGCTATATAAATTTCGCATACGGAATGAGATTGGGACGCATCGCCATCAACTTATCGGACGCGAATTTCATAGCATCCAACAGCTATGAAAGAAACCTCGCCCTCCCTTTCATAGGACTCGACGGAACATGCAACATAAACGAAAAGCTCTATTTTTACGGAAAATATATCGGAACCAATATCGACACCGGCGGCGGATCGGATAAAAAGAATTACCTGATCAACGAAGTCGACGCAGGCATCGAATACCATCTCACGCATCCGGAGCCTGAATATACCGAAATAGGCCCCGGTTTACCCACGCCCAGAGAAGGAAAAGCGGCCGACGCCCTCGACTGGTATCTGCAGCTCGGCTATAAGGAACAATACATGAAGGAAACCGAAAAACAGAATAGAATGGTGATCCGAAACGGCGGGCCGCAGTTTAAAGTAATAATCAGACATTAAGACCGGCTTCGATAATTAAAGCGATTCGCATTCCCGAAATCAAAAAAAAATCATAATTTTAAAAAAAGGCCTCGTGATTATTCACGGGGCCTTTTTCATTCTATTATGAATCAATTACGCCTTATTTTTTAGGCTTCTTACCTCGATAATTTTTCTTGAATTCCTCGTCGCTTTCGGCGTGATGACGAATGTCCTTCCCCTGATGAAGATATATGGCGTCCTCGGCTATATCCGTCGCCATATCGCCGATCCTCTCAAGGCTTCTGGCTATAAAAATAAGATTGAGGGAACGCTGGATATTCTCCGAAGAATCCTGCATATAGGTTATAAGCTCACGGTATATCTGATTTCTCAGATCGTCCACTTCGTTGTCGTTTATGCAGACCTCGCGGGCGGTATCCGTATCGCCGTCATATAACGTTTGTATGCTTGCGGAAAGCGCGTGGATAGCGATTTCAGACATGCGCGGAATATCTATAAGAGGCTTTAGCTGAGGAACGCCGATCAGGTATTCGGTTTTCTGCCCTATATTGATAGCCTCGTCTCCTATGCGCTCCAGGGACGAATTCACCTTAATGGAGGCTATTATGAAACGCAGGTCGGTCCCCATCGGCTGGCGGAGCGCGATCATCTTCCAGGCGAGATCGTCTATCTCCATTTCAAGCCTGTTAACGCTTGTTTCCTTTTCATTCAATGATTTCATTCTCGAAGCGTCACGCGTCACGAGAGCCTCTATGACGTCGGATATCATCGATATCGCAATATCGGACATCTCCTTTAAAAGCTCCTTCAGATTTTCCACTTCTTTTTCAAAAAGTTTTCCCATTACCGCCCCCCTGAATTTTTTTAGCCGTAGTGCCCTGAAATATAATCGTCGGTCCGCTTATCGCGCGGCCGCGAAAACAATATTCCGGTTTCAGAATATTCGACGAGCTCGCCCATCAGCATGAATCCAGTCATGCTCGAAACGCGCGCCGCCTGCTGCATATTGTGCGTTACGATTATTATGGTGTATCTTTCGCGAAGCTTCTGCATCAATTCCTCGACGCCGAGCGTCGATATGGGATCGAGCGCCGAGCATGGTTCATCCATCAAAAGCACTTCCGGCTCAACGGCTATAAGCCTGGCGATGCAGAGCCGCTGCTGTTCATCCGGCAAAAGTTCGGTCGCCATTTTATTCAAATTGTCCTTCAGAGCATCCCATAACATAACCGCTTCGAGAGATTCAACGAGCGTCCTTTCAAGGACGTCGCGGTCCCTGACGCCGTGTATCCGCGGGCCGTATTCTATATTTTCACGTATG
>CAZJFS010000055.1:0-24664 GCA_964545075.1 uncultured bacterium | reverse complement strand
AAAAACAAGGAATATAAGGCGGGATCCTCGGTGGAGATCGAATGGAATAAAAAATGGTATCCCGCGATCGTGATCAAAACCGCTAACGGCCTTCACTACGTTCATTATAAGGATTATGATGACAGTTGGAACGAATGGGCCGGTCCTGCGCGGATTAGAACGTCGAAATAATTGTCGCGCTCTACGGTCTTCGCTGCGTTTTACGGCTCTGCGGAGGTGCGGGGGACCCATCTCAGGTAGTTTTCTCGGCATAAAAAATTTCGACCGCAAAAAAAAGAAACGATGGGACTGATTTGCAAACTCTGATGTGATTTGATATAATAAATCGCGTCGGAGCATCGCATCATATTGTAAAGGACGGTTGTAATAATGAAGTTATTGATCTCCTGCCAGAAATGTCTGACCGAAGATAAAATAAACGATCTGAATTTCGTCGAAGTTGAAATGTGCGATGACGGAATATATAAAATGACATGCGACAAAGGCCATGAGAGCACCACTTTTATTCAGGAACAAAAATTCGAGATTCTCTTCGACCTTGGCGCTATGGCCTTCATGGACGGCTATTACAGAGAAGCGGTTTCAAGCTTTGCGGCTTCGCTTGAAAGATTTTACGAATTTTGCATTGAAGCCATTATTTCCTCCAAAAATATTGACTATGACCACTATTTGAAAACCTGGAAAATGGTCGCGACCCAGTCGGAGAGACAAGCCGGCGCGTTTTATTTTTTATATTTAAACGAATTCGAGGAAGCGCCGGCGCCCGCCGAACAAAAACAGGTTGAATTCAGGAATAACGTTATTCATAAAGGCTATATTCCAAAAAGAAAAGAAACCTTTGAATACGGCAATTTCGTCTTGAAATATATTTATAATGTCGCGAAAAAAATAAGAAGCAAACATAAAATCGGAGTGGAAAAAGTCGTTAACAGAAAGCGGCTTATTAACGGTCCGAAACACGAGTCCTATTCGACGATAAGCATACCCACGATAATTCACATGTCCATGCCGGATAATGAATTCGGCGTTAAATCGTTCGAGGAATCGCTGCAAAGGCTCGCTGAATACAGGGAATTTTTTACAAAGTGATAAATTCGCATTACCCGATCACGCGTTTGACTATATTGACAGCCGGAATGACAAAATGTTAAAATGCCGGCACAAAATTAATCGCAGAATACGGAGCTGATCCCGATGTCACAAGAAGAATTTAAAATAGCGGCCAAAAATGGCGATGTCGAAACGGTAAAAGCGTTCATTATAGGCCTTGATTTTTCGGATAAAAGGTTATACCAGGCGCTTAACATTTCCGGCCGCCACGGTCACATCTCGGTAGTGAAGGTCCTTATCGACAAAGGCATAAACATAAATTTCAAGGGGAAATACGGCTGGACCGCACTTATGCGTATTTGTGAAACGCCGCATACCGAAGTCGTGAAACTTCTTATCGATAAAGGCGCCAAATTAAACATAGAAGATAAATACGGTAACACCGCTCTTAATATCGCCGCCGCCGAAGGCCATCTGGCGACAGTAAAGCTTCTCGTTGAAGAGGGCGCCAAAGTAAATTTCAAGAATAAATACGGCTGGACCGCGCTTATGAGGGCTGCCGAAAACGGTCACGTCGAAGCGGCGCGCGTTCTGCTGGGCGCCGGCGCCAATCCGAACGTCAAGGATAAATTGGGCCGAACTGTTTTCGATATCGCTAAAAATAAAGGAAATGCCGAAATGTTAAGCGTTTTAGGTGCGGCAGGGATTTCATTGAAATAATGAGGCCGGGTTAAAACTTTATATAAAACAAAACAGGGCCGTCTTTCGCTTTAATATTGAAATGGCGGCCTTGTTTTTTATAGAGTGCGGTGAATATTTCCTTTAGACATTGTTTTCGGTATAATGCTGGATTAAATACTGTCTGAATTTTTCGATCGGCTCCGGTTTTACGCTGATGATCTTTTCCGTTCCGTCGATCCTGACGGAAAATTCGACGCTTTCAAGATTCTTGCCCTTGCCGTATCCGGCGGCGATGGAAGCCGCGAGCGCCAGGTCGGATTCGGTGAATTTGCCTTCCACTAACGCTACCGGCCCTTTTTCAACCGTCGCCATTACGACGGCCATGCCGGTTTCAGCGTATTTTTCTATAAGATCGTTTTCCTGTTCATTCCGCCCTACGATTATTTTAAACTCCGGTTTAATGCGGAACTGCCTTCCAAGCCTTAAACGTACGACGTCTTCCATAGTTAACGTTCGGGTTTCCCGGTGGTCCATAAGGTCGCGGAACCGCACGGCGTAGGTCTGGTCGGTCAGGAAACAGCACCCGCCGCCAGGATTGGGAAATTCCCCAAGGGCTAATTGCTTCGCCAGCTTCAGCTGAGGGTTCCGCCCTCGCCCATATATGCCGTATAACGATTCGCGCTTTACATAGCCCTCTGTTTCGGCTAACGTAGGTTCGAGGATTTTGGCTGAAAGCGGCCTTAAAACGAGACCGGCCACGCCGGCTTCCTTTTCGATCATGCGCATGGTGTTTTTGTGCTGCGACATCGGCCTCTGGCCCACGACTTCTCCCGTCGCGAGAAATTTCGCCCCGATCTTCAGCATATATTTATGAGCCTCTTTGAGCATGTGAATTCTGCAGTCTATGCAGGGATTGACGTTCGAGCCATAGCCGTGTTTGGGTTTCGTGACTATGTCGAGATATTCTTTCGATATATCGACTATCTCTACGGGTATCTCTATCTCCGCCCCGGCTTTTAAAGCCTGATTTTCGAGCTTTTTATTGCTTGATGAAGAATGCGTGCCGTCGACGCGCCTGCGCTGCTCGACGATACAAAACCCGGTATAAAAATTTATCGCGTGAACTTCTATGCCCAAATTTTCAAGCAGTTTCGCGGTGAGCATTGAATCGAGCCCGCCGGACATTAAAACTACCGCTTTTACTTTTTCCATTTTTTTACTTGCTCCTTTTAAAGCCTTTACGCTTCATTTCGCCCCAGTGCTTACTGCCCAGGATATAGTCTATCGTGCCCCTGAATCTGAAATACGTGTTCAACTGCCTGTATCCGAAGTTTTCGATTATCGAATAAAAGAAAAGCCAGATGACCTGAGAAATTTTCGGATATTTTTTAAATGATATCTCTTCGAGCAGGATCGAACTTACCGATAAAATTATTCCAAGCGAGATTGAAGCCGTCAAAAATAACAATGCGAATTTATAATCCACTATTTCCAGATAATAAGATAAAGCAAAAACCAGATATCCCGTGAATTCGACGACCGGGCCGAGCATCTCGAATATGAAAAAGAACGGCATCGCGATAAGCCCTACGCTTCCGTAACGGGGATTGAAAAGCATATTCCTGTTTAAAAGAAGGCTGTCGATAAGTCCGCGCTGCCACCTGTTGCGTTGCCTGTATAGCGTGGAAAGATTTTCGGGTACTTCGGTGTAGCAGACGGGGTCCGGGACGAATTTTATTTTCATTCTTTTTTGAGGCTTGTAATGGTTGTGGAGCCGGACTATGAGTTCCATATCCTCGCCGACCGTGTCCGTTCGGTAGCCGCCGATGGCGATGATTTCCTTCTTTTTAAAGATGCCGAACGCGCCTGAAATTATTAACATGGCATTTATGGCGCTCCAGCCGGTTCTTCCGAACAGGAACGCCCTCAGATATTCGACTATCTGAAAATTCGCCAGAGGGCTTTTAGGCAGTTCTACCGATATTACTTCGCCCGCTTTTACGGTGCAGCCGTTCACGATTCTGATAATGCCTCCGACCGCGAGTATCTCGGGATCCTCGATGAATGGCCGTGATATTTTAAGAAGGCTTTTGCTTTCAAGTATTGAATCGGCGTCGAGTCCACAGAAATATGGGTGTTTTGAATAATTTATTCCGGCGTTCAAAGCGTCCGCCTTTCCGCCGTTGATCTTGTCTATTAAAATGAGATTTTTATAAAGCGTGGATATGAACACTCCGTTAATGCCTTTATTGGGAAGATCGCTTCCCGGTTCAAAAAAAACTTCGGCCATTTTATATGCGTTTTTGATCACGTCCAGCGTATTGTCTTTTGATCCGTCGTTGACGATTATTATTTCGTATTCGGGATAATGCAGCTGCAGAAGTGATTTTATGCTTTCGACGATATTGCCGCTTTCGTTATACGCCGGAACTATTATGGATATTGGAATGAAGAAATTCGAGCGGAACATTATTTCGGGTTTTAATATCTTCGTCGTTCTGACATATTCGCGTATCTCAAAAAACGACATGAAATTGAGCAGGATATATATGAAGTTTATCATTATGAAATAAAAAACCATAAAGTAGTTGTAAAAATATAAAATTAAAAAAATATAATAAGTTAAATTTTCCATTTTAAGACGCTATCGTCCTTTCAGTAAGTACGTGTACTACCGTGCGGCAGGCCCTTTCAAAAACCTTGTTTTCCGGTTGCGGCTCGAAAAGGAATTGCTGAAGATTATATCCCATTTTATAAAGGGCGCATGCCGAAGCATATCTGACGTTCCAGTCGTCGTCCGACAAAAGTTCCTTCATTCTGGGAAATTTATCGCCGTCCTGAAGTTCCGCGAAGGCGTTTATGCAGTTTATCTTTACGTCCGAATGGTCGGAATAAGTGTATTGGTATATGCAGCGGGCCGCGTTCGTGTACATCATTTTTCCTAGAGCTTCGACGGCGGATTTTATGACATACATATCCGTGATATTTTTTGGCGCCAGGGCCGGGCAATGTTTTATTTCCTCGTGATTGACGATGCAGTTTTCGTAAAAAGGGCACAAAAGCTCGGCTATAACGGGAGCCGCTTCCATATATTTCCAGTGGCCGAGAAGTTTTAAAATTACAGGTATTATCGTCGAATTTTCGTGTACTTTTTTTTTCTCGATGTTTTTTTTCAATATTTCCAGAAGGCGTGGGCATGATTCATCACCATATTCCCAGAGTATTTCAGCCATTCTGTGAAACGTTAAAAGTTTTTGATCCGCGAGCAAATATAAAACTTCGTCTATATATGAAAGGTCTTTTATTCGAGCTATGGAACTGGCCGCGATTATTTTTATAAGAGGGTTTTCGTCCTTCATCGCCGCCCTTAAATAAGTCGCGCTTTCGGAAATTTTTAAAAGGCCGAGGCTGTATATCGAATAAAGCCTTATGCCTATGTCCTTGGATTTCGTCAAGGCGCAAATTTTTTCGAAAATATTGTCTTTTAATATTATTTGGGTTATTTTTTTCAGGTCTTCGCTTTTTATGCTGCTTATATACACTGAAAAAAATTCGACGAAATGCTCAAATTCGTTTCTGGAGAGATTCGTTATGATTATTTTTATTTCGGATTCGTCATTTTCAATTATCAGCTTGAGAAAAGCGTTCTCGAGTTTAACGAGAAATTTCTTCTTTTTTTCCTCTAAAAAGTTTGATATATATTTTTGAGCTATTATGTATATGAACAAAAAAGCCGTAAATATAACAAACCCGGTGTTTATGACGATAAGAAAAGTTATGAGATCGAATTTATGCATGTTTTATCCGCTTCATTTTAATAATTTTTTTATCCTGCTGGAAAGTTCGGACGGTGAAAACGGTTTCGTGATATAATCGTCGGCGCCCATGTCGAGGCATGAAACGATATCGCTTTCCCTGCTTAGCGCTGTGAGCATTATAACTTTGATGTCTTTTAATTTTTCGTCTTTTTTCATCATTTTGAGTATCGTTATTCCGTCGAGGCCCGGCATCATTACGTCTAAAAGAATAAGATCCGGAAGGACAAGGTCTGTTTTTTCAACATTCAAACTATCTTTAAGCGATTCTCCATTGCTGAAAGTCGTGGTTTGATAGCCTTCGTTCTTAAGTTTCAAACTTATCAGTTTGGCGATGGGCCCTTCGTCTTCGCATATATAAATTTTTTTCATTTACATCACCTTAAGTTATTTATTTTGTCTTTAAGAATGTTTCTTTCGATTCGATAATTTCATCTCGCATATTTAAAAGCAGGGTTATACCGTTTTCAAGTCCTTCCAGGCTTCCCGCTTTAGCTTTCATTTCTATTTCCCTGGCTATCGCCGCGGCGTCGTCGATCATAAGCTGCGCCGAAGCTCCTTTTATCTTATGTGCGCTGGCGATAACGTTTTCCAAATTCCCGCCTGAAATTTCGGCGTCTAAAATCATGACGTCCTCGTTCAAGGATTCGATCCAGGTATCGATGAGCAGCAAAGTCATGTCGATGTCTATACCTAAGGATTGAGAGAGTTTTATAAAATCCATTTTCAAAGCCTCCGGGATTATTTGGGGTTAAGCACCCATTTTTCTATCATGCTGATGATCGTTTCATTTTTAACCGGCTTGGCTATATAATCGTCCATCCCAGCCTCGATACATTTTTCACGGTCTCCTTTTATGGCGTTGGCGGTCATCGATATTATAGGCACTTTTTTCATTTTCATCTTGTTTAAAACGACGTCATATATATTTTTATCGCTGAATTTTTCGGGGTTTTCGGTGTAATGGAGTATGAGGTTCTGCTGTTGAAATTTAAAATGCCGCTCCTCGAATTCCCTGATCTTTAACGATGCGGTATAACCGTCCATTATGGGCATCTGTATATCCATGAATATAAGGTCGTACGGCGAAGCCGTGAGCGATTTTTTGTACAGCTCCAAAGCCTCCTCGCCGTTATTGGCGACATCCACCTGATAGCCTTGCGAGGCCAGCATTATTTTGACGAGTTTCTGATTTACTGGATGGTCCTCGACCAGAAGAACCTTGATCTTGTAGCCGATATGAAGCACTTCTTCTTTTTTGATGTTTTTGGCCGCATCATTTTTTGTGAACTTGGAATCCATGATCTCCTGGAATATCTTACATATTATTTCGAGCGTTTTCTGACGCCTTACGGGTTTCGGCAGGAAGCCGTTGAAGTCCGCTTCTATGAATTTTTTAATATCTTTATATACCAGCGAAGAGAAGGCGAGAAGTGGAATGTTTCTGATTTGCTCTATATTCGAGCTTCTGATCCTTCTGGCGAGGCTGTAACCATCTGTATTTGGCATTTGTATGTCTAAAATAGCCATTTCATAGGGTTCGCCTTTTGCATATGCCGCTTCGAGCTCGTTTAACGCTTCGCTCGCGCTGGCGACCCCGGTTGATTTTAAACTTCCGGCGCCGATGATTCTTTGGAGCATTTCACGGCTGGCATCGCTATCGTCGGCAACAAGAACCTTGCGATTTTCGAGCTTTTCAGGTGTCTTGAAAGTTTCGGCCTGTTGTTCGGCCTTTTTCAGCCACAGCGTGAAGTGGAATATGCTTCCGCCGCCCGTGACCGGCGATTGTACCCATATCTCGCCGTTCATAAGCGTTACAAGTTTTTTGCAGATGGAAAGGCCGAGACCTGATCCGCCGTATTTTCTCGTTATGGAACCGTCCGCCTGCTTGAAAGCTTCAAATATCAGTTCTATCTTTTGAGACGATATTCCTATGCCGGTGTCGCGGACTATTCCGTGTATCTTTATTTTTTCTGGGTCTTCGTCTTCGACGTTGAGAATGAGTTCTATTTCACCTTTTTCCGTGAATTTCGCGGCGTTGCTCATAAGATTGGTTATTACCTGCTTGAACCTGATCACATCGCCCATGACAAAACCAGGAACTCTTTCGTCCATGTTGCACAGTATCTCTATGGGTTTATTGATAGTTATGAAACTTATCATTTCACAGACTTCATAAGCGGCCATTTCGATGTCGAAGCAAATACTTTCAAGTTCGGTCTGGCCAGCTTCTATCTTTGAAAAATCAAGTATCTCGTTTATGAGATTTAAAAGCACAATGCCGCTGTTTCTTATGGTTTTAACGTAATCCATTTGTTCGTTCGCAAGCTGGGTGTTAGAAAGCAGATCGGTAAAACCGATTATGCCGTTGAGCGGGGTCCTTATTTCGTGGCTTATGTTCGCCAGAAATTCGCTCTTGGCTTTATTGGCGTTATCCGCGAGAATTTTTGCCTCGCGGAGTTCGAATTCAAATTTTTTTCGCTCCGTTATATCTTCTTCGACGGCAAGAAAGTGCGTTATTTCTCCGGCGGCATTTTTTATGGGGGATATTGTCGCGAGTTCCCAATAGTGATCGCCGTTCTTCTTTTTGTTGTATATTTCTCCATGCCACAAGCGGCCTTCTCTGATGCTTTTCCATAATTCGTTATACGTTTCGCGCGGCGTTTTTCCCGAACTTAAGATCCTTGGCGTCCGGCCGATCACCTCTTCAGGCTTATAGCCGGTTATGGAGGTGAATTTCGGGTTGACGTATTCGATTATTCCGCCTATGTTCGTTATTACCACGGCTATCGGACTTTGTTCGATGGCGTATGAAAGTTTTCTCAGTTGCTCTTCATTCGTTTTTCTTTCGGTAATGTCCTCGAAACTTTCGATTCCGCCGATAATATTTCCGTCCGTGTCTTTTAAAAGGTCGGTGTTTTTAAGTATGGTCCTCAGCTTTCCGCTTTTGGTCACGATCACCGTTTCTTTAGTCGAAGCGCAGATATTGTTGCTGTAGTCTTCAAATTTATGGGAACATTTTTCAAGGCAGAGAATGAAACATTTTTGGCCGATTACTTCTCCGGCGGAGTATCCGGTGAGTTCGGCGGCCTTATTGTTCCAGCTGGTCAGGTTTAATTCGCGGTCGATGGTAAAAATCGCGCTCGGCGTCACCCGGTATATTAATTCGGCGTATTCCTTGGCCTGTTTGAGGGCCTCCGCGAATCGCTTTCTTTCGCTGATCTCAAGCTGCAGTTCTCGATTGGCGTTTTCAAGTTCACTCGTTCTTTCAAGGACGCGGCTTTCGAGTTGTTCCTGCGTTTTCCGAAGCTCGCGTTCTATTTTTACGCGCTCGGTAATGTCCTGGGCGACCGAAAGTCCCATCATTTTTCCGGAAGGCGTCCTGGTGAGAATGCAGTCCAATATTATGTCCACGATTCCGCCGTCTTTTTTTATGTATTGGCAGGGGAACCCTTTTATGTAACCATTTCTGGAAAATTCGGGTATGACCGCGGAGGATGAAACGAGCTGCATGTCTTCCTTAATGAGAAAATCCATCCTGCGCCCTATGGTTTCTTCTTTTGAGTAACCGGTTATTTCAAGCCATTTAAGATTGACGTCGGAAATGTTGCATTCATCGTCGAAGGAATATATCATGACGGGCGAGTTGTAATAGATATGGCGGAACTTTTCTTCGCTGATCTCGACCTCGATTTTTCTGGATTTTTCAAGCTGCTTGATGAGGGAATAACGCTCTGTCGCATAACGAATAGAGCGCAGAAGCATCTTGTTGCTGACCTGACCTTTGACCAGATAATCTTGCGCGCCGGCCTGAACTGCTTTTATACCGATTGTTTCGTCCTCGATCACGGTTAAAACTATTATAGGTACGCCTTTTGCGTGTTCGAGTATTTTGAAAAGCGTAATTAGGCCGGTTTCATCAGGAAGCGAAAGGTCCAGCAGTATAAGGTCGAATTCCGTTGCGCATATTTGTTCTTGCGCGCTTAAAAGGGTTTCTGCGAGAATTATTTCGAACGAAAAATCGTGCGAGGCTTTCGCGAGTATTGTTTTTATCATTCTCGCGTCCATCGGATTATCTTCGACCAGAAGTAATTTTATCGTTTTATTGTTCATGATTCTCATTAATGGTTTCAAATTTTAAATCCGCGGTTTCCGTCCTGTATTTTTCAAGCTCATCGCATACCCGCTGAAACAATTCTTGCGCGCCGTCCAGCGTGCCATGGGCGCCGAGCGATTCCAGCTTGAAAAGAATGTCGGCTGTCGCCGCGGCGCTGGCGTTGAGGGCGGACCCCTTGAATCGATGGGCGAAATATTTCAGCTTTTCAGGGTCTTTGCAATCGATCGCTTTTTTAATGTCATTCGTATATTCCGGTATGGTTTCGACGAACATTTTAATTATTTCGTATATCAGTTCATAGTCCCCGTCCATATTCTGGATGAGATGCTCGACGTCGAAGGTTCTGGGATGATGTTCGCCCGGGAACTGGTGACACGCGGCTACATCGAAGGCGTTTTCAGGCTTGCCGCTATTTTTAATATTTTTTTTCTCGATAGTTTTAAGTATAATATTGATGAGTTCGAATATTTTTACGGGCTTGGATATGTAGGCGTCCATTCCGGCCAGAATGCATTCCTGCTGGTCGCTTTTCATGGCCGCCGCGGTCATGGCTATGATCGGCACCGAGCCGTTGAATTTTCTGATCTCGCGCGTCGCTTCATATCCGTCCATGACGGGCATCTGTATGTCCATGAGGACCACGTCGCATGGTTCGCTCTTAAGTTTTTCCACGGCCATCTTTCCGTTTACGACCGCCGTGACGGCGAATCCTTTTTTTGTCAGAAGGCTTGTCACCAGCTGGGTGTTAAGGTTGTTGTCCTCCGCCAGGAGCACCCGGTAATTTAGCGGCTGATCGTTAGCCGCCAATGCGTATTTTTCATTTTCGGCGATTATTCGCTCATATTTCTGGCCTTTTTTTAATTCAAGTTCGAAATAAAAATTGCTTCCGCGGCCCGTTTCGCTTTTTACGAATATGCGTCCGCCGCCCATGAGCCT
Source organism: uncultured bacterium (assembly GCA_964545075.1). Taxonomy (GTDB): domain Bacteria; phylum Muiribacteriota; class UBA9980; order UBA9980; family UBA9980; genus DAOPXV01. The sequence continues at coordinate 14,065 of CAZJFS010000055.1, read as the reverse complement.
GACGATATTATTTGAAATAGTAAGGCCCAGGCCGGTACCACCGTATTTTCGAGTGACCGATCCGTCGGCCTGGACAAAAGGCTGGAAGATGATTTCCTGTTTTTCGGGTTCGATGCCTATGCCCTGATCGACGACCTCGATTTTAATCTTGATTTTTTCAGCGGTCTCGGAAGTTATGGATGCTTTAATTTTGATTTCTCCTTTTTCCGTGAACTTGACCGCGTTTCCGACGAGGTTTAAAAGCACCTGCCGGAGCCTTTGCGCGTCGCTTATAATGTTGCAGTCCAGGCGGCCGTCGATCTCGCAATTTATTTCAACGCCCCTGCTCTGCGATGAAGCGCCTGTAATACTTGTTACTTCGCGAATTATTTCCTCTAGATTGAATTCGATCTCGTCGAAAGTGAGCTTGTCGGCTTCGATCTTTGAAAAGTCCAGGATGTCGTTGATAAGGGCCGTGAGAATGTTGCTGCCTGCTTTTATGTTTTTAACGAATTCCCGCTGCTCGTGGTCGAGGCGGGTTTCCGAAAGCATATCTGAAAAACCGATGATGCTGTTCATGGGAGTTCTTATTTCGTGGCTCATATTCGCCATGAACTGGCTTTTCGCAAGATTTGCCGCTTCAGCTGCTTCCTTGGCTTTCTGAAGCTCGCTTTCCGCTTTTTTCCGGTTAGTTATATCCGTGAAGTATACTGAAATTCCTTCGTTGGCGGGATAGACATGCAGTTCGAACCATTTATCGTAAGGAGGGTAAAATTCTTCCTCGTAAATTGGTTTTCTTTCCTCCATAGCCTTTCTCATGGTCTGGTAAAACTTAAGGCCGGGCGTTTCGGTAATAATATCCGTAACTTGTTTGCTGAGCATTTCGGCATGCGTTTTATGAAGCATTCTTTCGGCGGCGGGGTTCGCGTATTCGAGTTTCCAGTCGCTGGTGATGGCGAGAAAACCGTCCGTGATGCCTTCGAGTATGCTGACGATATTTTGGTTTGATTTATTCAATTCGTCTTCAATGCGCTGGCGTTCTCTGATTTCGGTCTGAAGTTCAAAGTTGGTCAGCGTGAGTTCCTTCGATTTTTCGCCCGCTTCTTCTTCCGCTAAAAACGTGTAGGTCTGAAGTAATTTTATGATCGCCGCTATAAGCAGGAAAATTATGAAACCGCTTATGCCAAGAGTCCATATGGAAACGGTTTTTTGGCCGGACTCATAATCGTGCAGGATAAGAAGAAACAACATGAAAGAATTCACCATGATCGATGCGATAGGAGTGAATTTACTTGTTATAATTTTCTTCCACGGTCCGCGCGAGCGGTTAAATGAATTTTGCGTCATAAATTATTCTTTCCGTTCATTATTACCTTCTGAATGAGTTCGTCGAGTTCTTTTATTCTGTATGGCTTGGAAATCACGCCCTTGAAGCCGTATTGCGTGAAGCTCGACATTACGTGGTCGTTGGAATAACCGCTGGCAATTATCGCGCGGCATTCAGGGTCCATTTCGATAAGTTTGGTTAGGGTTTCGACTCCGCCCTGACCTCCGGGAACGACCAGGTCGAGTATCACTGCGTCGAATCCGTTATTGGTTTTCATGGCGTTACCGTATAATTCGATGGCTTCCTTGCCGTCCCTGGCTACGTTCACGTTATAGCCGAGATGTGAAAGTAACTGGGATGTGATTTCGCGCACTATGCTTTCGTCGTCCATTATCATAACCTTGTATTTTTTGGGGCAGGGCTTGACCGTTTCCAGCGCTTTTCCGGCGAACATCTCCTTGGATGAAACCGGAAGATAAACATGAAAAGTCGCGCCTTTGCCATATTCGGATTCGACGCTTATGGTTCCGTCATGTTTTCTTATAATGGAATACGAGGTCGTGAGACCGAGCCCGCTTCCCTTGGATTTCGTGGTGAAATATGGATCGAATATCCTGTGCATATTTTCGGGCGAAATTCCCGCGCCGTTGTCTTTTACCGATATCCGGACATATTTTCCGCTCTTCAGGGGAATGGCGATATTTTGTTCGATGTAAACATTTTCCGCTGAAACTTTTACAAGGCCGTTATCCTGGGTGGCTTCGATCGAATTTATAACCAGGTTCGTTACGACCTGATTTATCTGGCCTTCGTCGACCTCGACGGGGTAAAGGTCGTCGGCGATATTGAATTCGCATCTGACCTTGGAGCCGCGCGCGGCGAACTCGAATGAATTGACTATGAGCTCGTTTATAAAAATAGTTTTTTTAATCGGGGTTCCGCCCTTTGAAAATGTGCGGAACTGGGATGTGAGATCCTTGGCCCTGAAGGCCACGTCCTCGGCTTTGGTGAGCACCTCGAAGGCTTTGTCGCCGGGGCTTAAGATCATTTTGGCATATGTGATATTTCCTATTATGCCCGTGAGAAGGTTGTTGAAATCGTGGGCGATGCCGCCGGCGAGTATGCCTATCGATTCAAGTTTGCTTACTTTTAAAAGCTCCTCCTCCAGTATCTTGCGGTCGGTTATGTCGCGGAATACGAGGATGGCGCCTGAGATAGCGCCGGTTTTGTCGAGGATCGGAGCGCTGGAGGCGGAGAGGAATTTTTCGTCCTTATTCCGGGATATTATGACGGTGTTATGTATCAGGCCGACCGTTTCATGGGTTTTGAGAGTTTTTTCGACGGGATTTTCGCAGGGCGCGCCGGATGTTGCGTCCACTATGTTGAAAACCTCTTTTATGTGCCTTCCCGATGCTTCACGGGCGCCCCAACCGGTTATCTTTTCGGCTTTCCCGTTCATGATTAAAATCTTTAGAGCGCCGTCTACGGCTATAATGCCGTCGCCAATGCTGCTCAACATTACGAGCAATTTTTCTTTTTCTTCGATCAGTTTTTCTTCGACCTGATTTCTTCCGGCGATCTCCGTTTCAAGGGCCGTCGTCCTATCGTTAAGCGCGTTGAAAAATCCGTTGCGGGACGCTGCCATGGTTATTAAAGGCCTTATTGTTTTGAACAAGCTTATCTCATCGGGTTGGACGACGCTGCCGTCTTTTTTATATAACGCGCAGCATCCCGCGGCCTGGCCGTTTGTGACGAACTGCATTGAAAGAACCCCGGTGATGCCGTTTTGTTCAAGCGTTCCTTGAAACGACGCTGCCTGGACTGATTTTTCACTTAATCCGGAACCGGTTATGAATGCGGGGGCGCCTGGATTGCCTTCGATGTCGATTGCGGGGGGCGTCGCTTCGAAAAGAAAAGATGAATGGATATCCCTTGGCGCGTTATATTCGCTGATGACGGATAAGGTTTGGTCGGGGCCGCGCTCGAAAATCGCTCCCGCCTCGCATCCCAGCCTTTCGCATAACGTTTCAAGGATTTTTTTCAGGTAATCGGCCGGACCGAGCCGGCCGTCTATCTTACTTATTTCTTCGTATATTTCATTCATACATTACCTCAAGCGCGACCTATCTTTTTATTTTTATCGCCGAGAAGGGGCAAAATTTTTCGCATAATCCTTCGCCGACGCATTTTTCAAGGTTGTCTTCATTTATGAATATCTTTCCGTTCTGATATCCGTATATCTTCAGCGCGCATCCCAGAACGCATCTGCCGCAGGCCGTGCATTTTTCGGGGGCGAGGCTGATGCTGATCCCGGCTTTTTTGCAGTCGTATGTTTTCGCGCCGCATAATATTTCCGTTAAAGGCGCCCGCGTTATTTTATGTATCTTCATCATGTTCGTCGTTCCGGCTTTTCCGACGGGTATGCCGCCGGTTATAAGTATGTAGTCGCCGTATTTCAATCCTCCCTTTAATATAGCGGCGTCTTCGGCCTTTTCTATCATTTCATCGGTGGATGAGGCGCTCTGGATAACGATTGGCATAACTCCCCAGTAAAGGTTGATCCTGCGGCATATGGATTCTGACGTGGTTACCGCTAATATGGGAACGCTTGGCCTGTATTTTGAAACGAGCAGGGACGTGAAACCGCTTTCCGTGTACGTGACGATCATTTTTGCTTTGGATTCGTAAGCGGCATGGATCGTGGCGTGGCACAGACTGTCCGCCGTCGCGTGAAGCGGATTTAAAAGGCCGTCGATCTCGCGGTGTTTATTTTTGAAGACCAGGCCTTCTATTTCGTCGGCGATCTTTGACATCATTGATACGGCTTCCAGCGGATATTTCCCGCTCGCCGTTTCGCCCGAAAGCATTATGGCGTCGGCGCCGTCAAGTATGGCGTTGGCGACGTCCGATGCTTCGGCGCGCGTCGGCATTGGATTGGATATCATTGAATCGAGCATTTGCGTCGCGACTATAACGGGCTTTCCGGCCAGAGCGCATTTTTTAATAAGCGTTTTTTGAATGTGCGGAACTTTTTCGGGAGATACTTCGACGCCCATGTCGCCGCGCGCGACCATTACGGCGTCGCAGGCTTTAAGGATGCTGTCGAAGTTAGTCACTGCTTCGGGCCGCTCTATCTTGGCGATTATTGGCGTGTCAAGACCGTTCTGATGTATTATCGATTTAACTTCCTCTATGTCGCTGGCGTGCCGGACGAATGAAAGGGCTACGTAATCGACGCCATTTTTGATCGCGAAATCAAGATCGGCCAGATCCTGCGACGTGACTGCCGGCGCGGATACGCACACGCCGGGAAGGTTTATGCCTTTTTTTTGTTTTAATGTTCCGCCCTTGACGACCCGGCAGAGAACGTCGGTTTCAGATTTTACTGATATTACGGCCGCTTCAAGGAGCCCGTCGTCAAAAAGAATCCTGGAACCCGGTTTGACGTCTTTGGGCAGGTTCTTGTAAACTGTAGGAATTAAAGTTAATTTTTCGGGCGCCGGATTTAAACGGGTCGTGATTACGACCTCTTTACCGTCAACAAGTTCGATAGGGCCGCCAGGGAGCTCGGCCACCCTTATTTTCGGCCCCTGAAGATCGGCCAGTATGGCGACCGGAACGTTTAATTCTCCGGATATTCTCCTTATGTTTTTAATATTTTCGAGATGGTCCTCATGCTTTCCATGGGAAAAGTTGAGCCGGGCTATATCCATTCCGGCCGCCATAAGTTTTTTAAGCATTTCAGGCGAACTCGAGGCGGGACCTATGGTGCATATTATTTTCGTGAGATTGAACACTTTTAAATGCCTCCTTGGGTTTCGTGTATATTTCGGGGTGCTCCCGGCTGCAAGGAAAACGAAGGTACATATTTCTCGTATTTTATTATTATAAGTATTAATAATATATTATATCAAAATGAGCGAAATAATTCAATTAAAGTTTTTCTTAATATTTTCGATAAGAAAATAATGAGAATAAAAAAAAGCTTATTATTTAACATTTTACTGTTGTGCGCCACGGCGTATTTTCCGCATTTTTATTTTAACTCTCCGGCATCCGCCGCATATAACAGAAGCGGATCCGATGCGGAATCCAGCCAGCTGATAACTTATTATTATAACGGACAGTATGATAACGCTCTTGCATATCTTGAACGGGCGATACGTTCCGATGCCGGCAAAACTTCCCGCTTGCTTGAAAAAGGGCATATTTTAAGGCAGCTTGGCGAACCGGGAAAGGCCGTGGAAGCTTACAGGGAAGCGCTTCTCGCCGAACCGGATAACTCCGCCGCGATTTATTATCTGGCTTTATGCACCTACCTCAACGGCGGTTTAGAAACCGCCGGCAATATAGTGGACGGTTTTTACAAAAAAAAACGCGGCGCTTCGGAGAAATATTCCGATGAAATGGTTTTTTTAAAAGGCCTTATCGAGTTCGAGTCCGCCAGATACGAGTCCGCGGCAAAAACGATGATGTCCATCCCGAAAGATTTTCAGGCCAGTTCCCAGGCTCTTTGCATAGCCGCGCGGTCTTTTGAAAAGTGCGGCAGGCAAGGCGAGGCTCATGACTCATATATTGACGCGTATGCGAGCGATCCCGCAAATCTGGAGTTTTTGGTTTATGCCGCTCCGTTCATGCTTAAGGTCGGAGATATAAAAAATGCCGTCAAATTTTATTATATACTCTCGTCAAAATTTGGCGGTGCCGCCCTGAAAAAAATATACAGGCAGGTCGCTCAGATGTATGAAAAGGAAAGGAAAAACGAACCCGCCGGACAATCGAAATCCATAGAGCCGATCTCCGTCGTTCCTCCTCCTCCTCATCCTTCGGCTGAAAATGAAATATTGGTCGGGCTTAATACCAAGTCTGACGGTTCTCCCTCTGATATAAGAACATTAAAGCTCAAATCTTGCGGCTCCTTTTCAATAATAAACGAAAAGAGCGGCAAAAAAATATTTGAAGGCGCCCCGGGAAAATATTATGAACTTTCAATAGGGTCCGCCGGATATTCCATAAAAAACGGCGATTCCGGAAAAAATTACAAGCTGGGAAAATCGCGCATAATCATTTCGCCGTTATCGTCCCGTGACACGATACTTTTAAGGGGGATCAGGGTCGGTTCCGGCATGACGTGGGAAGGCTCCGAATCGCGTTGTTACAGAGGAAAAATTATAGCTGTTCCGTCTAACGCAAATACGGATTTTTATTTAATAAATAAATTGAGCGTCGAGGAATATCTTCTCGCCGTGCTTCCGTCTGAAATGCCTTCGGTATACCCCGAAGAGGCGCTGGTTTCACAGGCTATATGCTGCAGGTCGGAGGCTCTATACAAGAAAAAGCATATGAAAAAGCATATGAAATACGGATATCACGTCTGCGATGATCAGGACTGCCAGATGTATCGCGGAGTTCTCTGGGAAACTCCTAAGACGACGGCGGCCGTGAACAGATCGGCGGGCCGCGTGCTGATGAGCGACGGCAAGGTATGCGATGCGATATACTCCGATAATTGCGGCGGTTTTACGCAGTCGAGTTCCGATATAACCGGCTGGGGTAAATTCGCCTATCTTTCGGCGACGCCGGACCTGGCCAATAACCGTAACAGCATGCTCGATATTTGCACGCCTTTATTTTTCGAGGATTATGTCTGCGATTTTTCCCTTTCGAACTGCAAGCCGGCCGAAGGCATAAGTAATTATGAATCGCGCTGGGTCCGGAAGATCGATTCTTCCGTTATGAATGATTGCCTGAAGAAACTGTCAATAGGGAATATATTGAAAATAATTCCTCGCAGACGTTCGTTTTCGGGGCATATCGACTCTCTCGAGATCATAGGCGCCGAGGGCCGCCGCGTAATAACGAAGGAACTGGAGATCAGGAGGCTGATATCTTATTCTCCTCTGCGCTCGTCGAAGTTCATCGTTGAAACGGCATATTCGCCTTCAGGCGAGGTGAGGTATTTTCTTTTTAAAGGCGCGGGGTTCGGCCACGGCGTAGGATTTTGCCAGAACGGAGCGCATGGCATGGCAACTTCGGGCGCCGCGTCCGAAAAAATACTCGCGCATTATTTCAAGAACGCGCGATTGTCCTCAATATATTAATTTACTAATATTCTTGGCAGGGATTCGTTTATCCTGGTGACGACCTCGTAATTTATGGTTCCGATTTTCGATGCCATGGTTTCGGCCGTTATCGCGTCGTCATCTGAAGAACCGAGAAGTATGACCTCGTCCTCGGGTATTACGCCTTCGATGTTGGTGATGTCGACGATGCACATGTTCATGCATATTCTGCCGAGTATGGGAGCGCGTTTTCCGTGGATGAGAACGTATCCGACGTTCGAAAGCTTCCTGTCGTATCCGTCGTAATATCCGATGGGGAGTATCGCGATCCGGCTTTTTTGCGTTACGAAGTCGGAGCATCCGTATCCGATGTACGAATTAGGTGGAACGTCCTTGACCTGGGCCACTCGCGTTTTCCAGGTAAGCACGGGCACGAGGTTGAACTCCCCGATTTTTCGTTCATAGGCGGAAATTTTGGTTTCCTTTGACGGCCACATGCCGTAAAGGCCAATCCCGAATCTTATCATTTCAAAGTGGACTTTCGAAAAGAGTATCGTGGCCGCCGTACACGCGGTGTGACGGTATTTTATGTCAAGGCCGGCGCGTTTGGCCGCTTCGAAAGCATCATTGAAATTTTCAACCTGAAGATTGGCGTATGAATGTTCCGTGGTGTCTTCTATGTTGGCGTAGTGAGTGGACATGCCTTCGGCGATGACATTCTTTTTGCTTTTGACGAGTTTTAAGAAGTCATCGAGCTCTTCGGGGTTGACTCCCTGCCTGTGAAGTCCGGTTTCGACCTTGATATGGATTCTGGCGTCTTTTTTATATTTTGCCGCCAGTTCCTGCAGTTTGTTCACCGTTTCAACGTTATACGCCACGACCGCTACGTCATGATTAACGGCGTCTTTAAGATTGGCTAAGGGAGTATATCCCAGAACGAGCACCGGCGTTTTTATTTTGGCGTTGCGAAGAGCGATGGCTTCATGAAGGGAGTTCACGCCGAAAAAATCGACTTTTTCTTCGTCCGCGGTGGTTGCGACCTGGATCAGCCCGTGACCGTATGCGTTCGCCTTGACGATCGCCATGATTTTGACGTCTTTTCCGACGCGCTGACGCGCCGCCCTTATATTGTTGATTAAAGCTCCGCGGGATATTTCCACCCATGTGAGAAGATTTGAGTTCATAAACGTGCACCTTGCCTTTTTAAAAAAATGATTCTGACGGGCGTCAAAACGGGTTTATCGGATATTTATGATTCCGAGCGAGTCCGTTTCCGTCCGCTCTTTTCCGAAAACCATTATAACATGGTTTCCGTTGTTGTATCGGACGTAATCATAGTCCGATATTATCTTGTGGCGGCATATTTCGGTAAGCGTCTTATGCTCGAACCGGTACAAGAACAGCGAGGACGATCCTACCCTGGTAAAATCGTTCCCTTCGAAAAGGTCCGTTTTTATGGCCAGAATATTGCCGTCGCCTAAAAATTTCATCGAGGTTACCAGACCGTATTTCTGGTTGAAGTAAATTCCGTCGATTATGTGGCCGCCTATCGCGTCGATCAACCATACGCGCGAGGATCTGGGCGCATAATAAGCGAAGACGGGCGACTTTACGTTATGCGAAATTGCGGCTATGAAATCCGGCGATTTTAAGTCTTTGGCTGCCGTCGGAAGCCTGAATGATGAGATTTCCTCTAATGTATCGGATCCGTCCGTTATTTTTTTCAGCTTGAAAATTTCGTTTCCAATGCTTCCTGCGACGAATACGCCGATCCTTTCTTCTCCCGGGATTTTTTTCGAAACGGCGATAAGCCCCGCGCCTGATTTCATATCGGCTTTTTCAGAAGGCGTTTCCTTCGGAGCCGCGAGGTCCGCCGGCGGCGTATATATCCATTTTATGGCCGGATTCTCGCCAGAGTTTTCAAATTTCTTGTGCTTGATCGTGAATGAGGGTTTTTTCGGGTCGATGAGCTCGAAGTCGGTTATGACGCCGGAAAAATTCGAGACCCGCCTGATTTCAAAATCTGAACCGAGCGAGTATATGTGACGGTTTCCTTGCCCGTAGCTTCCGGTGAAGTAGGCCAGCGTTGAATTTGCGGAAGAGCCGTTCTGGAGCGGAACCACTTTATGAAACCTGAAAAAATCGCTTGAAAGATATTTTGTGTCAAAACTATAATTGTTGGTTTCCTCGAAGAGCTTGATGTTTTTTTTCAGCGCCTGCGCCGGCGTATAAGCCGTTTCGGAAGTCATGGCAAGGCTTTCGGGCGTCTTAGGCGTTCCGCGGCGTATCTGAAATCCGCTCAGGTGTTTTTCGGTCAGCACGAATATCCGGTCTTTTGAAACGTATATCCGGCGTGGAGCATCCGGAAGGTATGCCTTGAAAGCCGGCTGTGTTTTTACACTTTTTACGGGCGCGGGAAAAATATAAAGGGCTTGGTCACGAGCAATGGCGGCGTAAAAGGACTTCGCGCCAAGTTCGAGCTTGACCGAAGCGATCGCTGGGCCGTCGAAGGCGAATGGCTTTCCCTGGATGTTTTCGAGATCTCCATATTTCAGGTATATTTCTTCCGAGGAGGCGGGCGGGAGAAGCTTTATTTCCTCGACCGGATCGAAGTTTTCAATTCTTCCGCTGTCGGCCTGGATCTTTACCTTAAAATTTTTGCCGAAGTTAGCGCGTGTTAGAAAAAAATCTATGAAGACACCGTCCGTTTTAAGTGAATCCCCGTAAACGGCGGCTCCGTCGAGATCGAACCGGAAACAATTTATGAGCGTTATATTTTCGGGCGTCTGCCCGGACGCGGCGGCGGCCGCTATAAAAATGCACGCCAGCGAGACCGTTATCAGTAATTGTACTTTTTTTATCATTTTTATTCCTTTTCAATCCATGTTTTTAACGTTCGCGAAATTATCGCCGTTAATATAATTAACACAAATACATTTTAAAATCAATTTATTTTTGAAGTTTAGTGTTTTTAATGCCCGCGGCGTGAGTTTCATGACGTTTCAAAAAAATAAATTCAAAAAATTAAAGTTTAAATTATTGTCATTATTTGTTATAATAACCCTGTCGGGCTGTTATTTGCATTGCCGTGAAGTTATTTTATGGCGATATTGCTTGTTCTGATGGCCATAATCAAAAGCGAAGTGAGCGTATGGAATGAAAAGCCAAAATTACTGGGGAAAAATATTATGGCTCGGCGCATTAATTTTTTTGAATATTTGCGCCGTCGTCCTTATCAAACATATCGCCGTTCCCTGGCGCCTGGTTATTCTACCGGCCGTGGCTCTCGCGAATGCCGGCATTGCCTCCATATTTAACGAAAGAGATTTCGGATACGCTACTTTTATTCTTACCGTCGCGGTATATGGAGTTTATTGTTATACGGCAATATACGGTTACTTTTTTTGCCATGCGTATTCATGGCCGTGGATCGTTCCCGCTCTTGTCGGCCTTTATTTCGCGTATTCGACCCGCAACCATTATTTGCTGCTCCCGTTCATCCTGATCTTTCAGAACGGCGTTTTCAATATATATATCGATGCGCTAAACGCCAACGCCGCGAGCGCATCGTTTAAATTTACGGCGGCGGCCCGCCATATTCCGCTGACGTTTGCATGGATTCCGGTTATCGCCATGTTTCACAAGTTTTGCGGCCGCGTTTCTTTTTCGAATGTTTATCTCGTCGCCGCCATCATAGAAACCGCGCATTATATTTTTCTTTTAAATCTCGAGCCGGGGCCGGGATCCGCTTTATATATCTTTGCCATGTTCGCGGCCGCCTTCCTTATCTATTATTTCATACCCGTGCGCGGTGGCGTGAGTGATCAGTCCTTGCCGGCCGCGGCGTCCGTTTCGCCCATTTCCATTTCATGCCAGGTTTTTCTTTCGCTTGCAATGCTTACGCTGATGGCTTCCATGTTGTTTACAAGCTCGGTTTCCATGAAAAACCACGAGTTCGACTGCGCGGGGGCGACGCTTTATTACGACGACCTGCTGGGTTATATGGCCATATTCAGGGTTCCCGCCGAGGCGATCGTCATCCCTGGCGGAGACGAGGCTCGCAGGAAATATGCCGATATGAAATACGTCCGCGTTTCGGCGGACGGAGGATGGCATATAATCGATCCGAAGAACGGGCGGAGCGGAGAAGGGCTGATAGCGTCGGTTACCGGATCGTCCATGGCTGGCGGTCAGGCCGTGATTCATGTCGTGTATCCTTTTTCCGTGGCCATGATAAGCGAAGGTGAAGCAGCTCGAATATCCACGCGTTTTTCATATAAATTATCCGTTGGCGTTCGCACGGACGGCTGGAGCTTTATGCGCGGTTATGAGCTTTCCGGCGACAGGTTTCTGATGTTCGACGACGATTCGCAATATAATAAATTCCAGTCCGAGGTTAAAAACTTCGCGGCTATTTCAAATGATATGCGCTTCGCCGCTGTTTATGATTATTCCGGCAATATAAGGGTCTTTAATACGTCGGACGCAAAAATGGAAATGATCGTCAACGATATACGTTCGATGAGATCGGTCGTTCCATGTTCCGCTGATGAATTTCTTGTTCTGACTGAAAAAAGTCTTTTTCGTCTTACGCCGAAGAGCAAAAAAATAATCGAGTTGCCCGCGGCAAAGGCCGGAGAAGCCGTTTCAAACGTCGACGTGTCCGTTTCCACTAACGAATTGGCGCTTATATTAAGAAAAGACGGCGGAACTGTCTTGAACATTTCGACGCTTTTTGGCTGGAATATCAATCAGCCCGAAGGCGGCGGTGTGTCCGTTTCCTATTTTGACGGTGTACTCTGCCTGTGGTCCCGCTTTTTTTCAAATGATCTTCTGGCGGCCGAGTATGTCTATGGAACGTCCGAACTGAGCCTGGTGCGTGAAGTTTCTCTGCCCGCCGGAGCGCACGAGATTACGAAAGCCTCCGGAGCGGCCGGAACCGGTAAAAAAATGATCGCCGCGGCGGTTTATTCTGAGCGGACGGATGCCTTCAAGCTTCTTGAATTCGATCCGCTGACGCTTGTTCCGGGAAAGGTTTCGGATTTTTATTGTGAAAGCGGGAAGCAGCTTCTAGCTTTCGACGTATCCCCGTCGCGGGAACGTGAAATAGCCGCTTTATACGCCGACGGCGAGCTCATTTATTTAAAAACGGGATGGCTGTATAATGAGCGCTCCAGTCTGGAGCTTGCGTCCGAATTTAAAAATGTGTTCCGGGCGCCTTCGCCAGCCTGGGTTAAATACCTCGACGACAAAATTTTCGTGATGTACGACAACGTTTTATACGCGCGCGATCGTTACCGTGCGGGAGCGCTTAAGGCGTTTCAATGCGCGAAATAAGCCGTCCGTTCAGACGGCTCCGGCGGCCTGCTCGCTTTATTTTGGGATTGAAAATGAAATTGGCGACGAACGGAAGCGTTATGTGAAATGGCTTTGCCGCGAAGCCGGATGAGCGTCATGCTACAACGTTAAAACAAGTAATGATAATATAATGCCGGTCGAAAAATAGCAAAAAAATCTAAATATAACCTATTATTCATGCTAGGTTGCGGCTATTAAAAATATTTAATTATATGATGAGCCCTCGATCTTCAGGCTTTTATATCTACCATTACGCCCAACTGACCTGCCGGCTCACGGTTTTCTACGCGCGCCGGTTCCTTCGGGGCTTCCGTTTTTTCTGCGCGCGGGGGCTCCTGGCGTTCGGGCGGGATGTATGTTTGGTACGGGGTCGTTCCTACGGTTCCGATATCCATAGAGCGCCTCCTTTTTATTATCTTATATTATTATACTATCAAATAACTTAATTAAAGTCAAATGCTCTTAAAATAATGGCGAACCCGTTGGATGTAATTATTGTTTTTATAAATTTACGCTTCGGTCGCGAATGAGCATGTTCACAAAAAAACCATGTTTTAAGGCAAACAACGACCGCCGGACAAATATATTTCAGTAAATATTTTTCATCGTGTTGACATGGGCAACTTTATTATGTATAATTATTTTAACAAAATTTTACATATGTTTTTATCATAAAATTAAGCAAAGGGGGGAATTAGTATGAGTAATCTTTTGAAAAAGGCGCTTTTAAGTTTTGTGGTTATGATATTTTTGTTCACCGCGACAGGTTGTGACGAAATAATAATAGGGACCAATCTTGAAAAAGGTGACAAATACTATCAAAAAGGCGATTATCAGAAAGCACTCGAATGTTATATGAAGGCCGCTGAAGAATATCAGGCGCGCCTTGGTAAAGCTTATTCCAACAAGCAGGACGCTAAAAACGATGCATCTAAAATGGTTGAAGCGTATTGCAAATCAGGTCTTACAAGCCAGAAACTCGCCAACGATTCCCAGGCTCGCGCGATGTTTGAAAAGGCTATAAAAAACAACTATACTATAACGGAAAGCTATTATGTAAAACAAGAGGTTCAGGTTCCCGCCGGCTATGTTGACCGCTGGGTTCCCGCCGCAAATAAACAAGTATTCGTAGACGGTCATTATGAAGACGTATGGAAAGACGGCGGCACGAAACAAGTATACGTAGACGGCCATTATGAATCGAAACAAGTGTATGTGGACGATTATAAAGAAATATACGTTGATGCTTATTACAGGGCGGACGGCACCTACGTTAATGGCTACTACAAAAAAGTAAAAGACGGCGGCCACTATGAAACCAAACAGGTATACGTAGACG
>CAZJFS010000054.1:0-24928 GCA_964545075.1 uncultured bacterium | reverse complement strand
AATAATTCCGGAAACTTTGACGCTCGAACTTATCGAATACCTTAAAAATACCGGCACAAAGGTACTCCTGCTCGGCACGGAAACCGGCCGCGCGGCGGAACTTATTAAAAAAAGCGGCGGATACGCGTTATATGAAGATCTGAGCCTTCTGGACCTCAGAAGCGCTATGCCGCTTTTCGACATATTTATCGGCCCGGATAGCGGACTTTTACATATAGCCGCTTCATTCGGCGTAAGATCCATAGGAATTTACGGCCCCACTCTCGCCTCGGACTTCGCTCCTTCCGCTCCATGCGTAGCGCCCGTTGAAATCGATCTCGAATGCCGTAAAAAATGCGTCACCCCATGCCCAAACAACATAGAATGCCTGCGCGCGATCAAATTTTCAGATATTTTAAAACATATGTAATAAAAATGTACGTGTAACTAAACAGTAAGTGAATTATGAATAATAAATGAATTATGGAAGTGATTAAATGATCCACAAAATCCCGATTTTAAGAAATATAGCATTAAATCACATGATAAAGAAATACGAGGCTTTCCCGGAGCTTCTCTCAATCGAAGTCACCAACGCCTGTAATTCAAAGTGCATAATGTGCCCGCGCGCGAACCTCACCAGAAAAATACGCCACATGTCGGCCGATATTTTCAATAAAATCATCGAAGACTGCCGCCGCATGCCGTTAAAAAAAATTAATCTGTTCTGGTTTGGCGATCCGCTGTGCGCCCCTTCAATCATAGATTACATGAGACGCATCAGGACGGCCCTGCCCGGCGTCAAATTATATATTTCAACCAACGCGGAACTTTTGACGCCTGAACGCACCGACGCCATTCTTTCAGAAAAACTGCTGGATGTGATTAATTTTGATATAGATGGAATGGAAAAAAGCACTTATGAAAAAATCAGAATAGGCGTTGATTTCGACCGTGTAATTGAAAACGTCGAATATTTCATGAGCGCCAGGAAAAAACTCGGCCTCAAATCGCCTCAGACGCGCGTCACCATTATAAAAATGGACCTCACCGCCGGCGAAATCGACCGTTTCGTCGCTAAATGGTCGAAAATTGCCGACAAAACCGACGTTAACGATTATAACACATGGCTTGGAACGCAAAAAGAACGAAACGTCGGCGATGCGCTCCAGCGCAGCGAAAGCGGCAGGTTCACCTATCCATGCCTTCATCCATGGAACGAAATGGTTATCGCTTCCGATGGAAACGCCGGCCTCTGCTGCCTTGATTACGACCTTACGGCGAAGCTCGGAAATGTTCGGCATGAAAGTATCCATGAAATCTGGCATGGCGCCGAATTGAAAAAATTCAGAAACGAAATCATAAAACTTAATTATTCAGGCATTTCATGCTGCAGCCGGTGCAACGCGCACATATACCAGGATAATTCAACATGGGCTCATTTATGGCGAAAAAGATTGCGCACCGCCGTATAACATAAGAAGGAATAAAATGAACGATAATAAACACCCGGCAGCCGCTATCGCGGAACTGATAACTTCCAGCAAAATGACCTGCGTTTTAACCGGCGCCGGCATATCGACCGAAAGCGGCATTGCGGACTTCAGATCCCCCGGAACCGGCCTCTGGACCAAATATGACCCGATGCAACTTTTATCGACCGGAGTCATGTTCGATAATCCGCGCCTTTTTTATACCGAATCGGTAAAGATACTTTTGCCGATGCTGGACGCGAAGCCGAACAGGGCGCATGAAATACTCGCCGAAATGGAAAGCGAAAAACTCATTCACAGCCTCACGACCCAGAATATCGACGACCTTCACTATAAAGCGGGATCCCGGAATATTTACGAGGTACACGGAAATCTCAGAACGGGCCGTTGTCTTACGTGTAAAGACGAACCGTCTTTTTCATCGCTTCTGGAAAAGTCGAAAAGCGGAGAAATACCTCCGAGGTGCGATAAGTGCGGCGGAGTTCTTAGAACTAACGTCGTTTTATTCGGCGACCAGCTCCCGGAATGTTTCGAAGACGCTCACTATGACGCCCGAACTTGCGATCTCATGATAGTCATCGGATCGAGCCTCGCCGTAGCGCCCGTAAACATGCTTCCGTCCATGGCGAAAAGGCTCGCCATAATAAATATGGGCGAAACTTCGTGCGACAGGCAGGCGGATATTTTATACAGGGAAAAAGCTTCAACCGCGCTGGAAAGTATATATACTATTTTAAAAAGAGGCGTCTGAAACGAATGCGCAAAATCAATAACGGCGAAAATAAATTAAAAAAATCATGTTCATGATTAATTATGAGCAATTTAAAACTATCTTGTGTTATAATATAAAATTATTTATTAAACGCACAAATATTAGATACATTGTTATGGTATATTATAATTAAACAATTAATACAGTGCTATGAACCCGACGCTGAAAGAGCATTTTGCGTGTTTCTTAGTTATACCGGACCGGCTGAAGAGAGCGCCGATTATCCGGCCGACGCTAACGGATGCGGCGCGGCCGGATAACATGAAAATGGCTCTGAAGCGAATGTATCGAACAATTCAAAACCGGGAGTTTTTCTAATGAACGCCAGCTATTACATATTCCTCGCCGGAAATTTTATTTCGCAAATCGGCGACAAGATTTATGAAATCGCCCTCGCCTGGTATATCCTCGAAAAAACGGGTTCCGCCATATCCATGGGCGGCATGCTTGTTTTCGCAAGCCTCCCGATTCTTCTGATAGGGCCTTTCGCCGGCTCTTACATCGATAAAGTCAACAAAAAATGGGTGATGGCCGCGACCGATTTTTTACGCGGTTTTTTGATCTTTTACCTCACCTGGCGCGTATATCTTAAAAACCTCGAGGTCTTCGAAGTTTATATCGCCGGTTTCATTTTATCTTCGCTTTCATGCTTTTTCAATCCAGCGGCCACGGCGTCCATTCCGTTTCTCGTAGAGGAACGATATATAGTCAAAGCCACCGCGTTCAATCAGATGGCGCGCGATTTTTCTACCATAGCCGGCGCGGCGACGGGCGGCGCTATCGTAGGATTTTTCGGCGTTTATATGGCTTTTCTTTTAAACGCCTCCTCATTCATGGTTTCCGGCGTCTGCATTTTAATAATTAAGCTTTCGACGCCCGTTGTCGCTGAAACGGTTTCAATAATAGCCAATTTGAAGGACGGATTCAAATATGTATATTCGCAAAAAACCATATTTCATATTCTGACGCTTTTTTCAGGACTCAATTTCTTCGGCATTCCGACGTTCTTATTCCTTCCGCTTTTCGTAACGCGCATATTGAAAATGGACTCGGTGGTGTTCGGCTTCGCCGAAGCGGCGGTCGCGTGCGGATCCTTCGCCGGCGGTTTTCTGATCTCTAAATATCAGAAGCACAATGAAAAGGTCAATAAAAAGATATTTATGAGCATACTTTTAAGCGGTATTTTCATATCGATGGTCAGCGTCGTAAAATCAAAAGAATTGCTTTACGTACTGATGTTTTGGAACGGATTCGCTCTCGCCATCTGTAATATCAATATGATAGCCTTCTTTCAAAAGATGGTTCCCGACGAATACAAGGGCCGGTTCTTTTCAATTCTCGAAACCATAGCGTTCGCCACGTTTCCTCTCGCATTCGCGGTTTTCGGCTACGCCGCCGAACGGTATTCAGTGGCCAATCTGTACACGTTCTGCGGTACGATGATTTTTTTTATAGCTTTACTATTTAAACGGATAAAAGGAGTTAATGAGATATGAAAACGCTGAAAATCCAGGAACGGGAAATATGCCAAGTTCTAAGCGAGTCGAACATTTTTTCAGGCATAAACCCCCCGGAACTCATAAATTTTTCCAAAATTATCACGGTCAAATCCTATGAAAAAGGCGAAACCATATTTTCAGAAGGCGACCGCGCCAATGGTTTTTATATCGTAAAAAGCGGAAAAGTCAAGATATATAAAATATCCTCCGGCGGAAAGGCTCAGATAATCCATATCTTCGGACCCGGCGAGCCGTTCGGGGAAGCGGCCATATTCATGGAAAACACATTTCCCGCCCACGCGGAAACAATTTCAGGAAGCGAGCTTATATATATAAAATTCGACGACTTCACCAACTATATGAAAAAAGAGCCGCGCTTCGCCCTTAACATAATAGCGTCCCTCTGCATAAGGCTGCGCGGATTTTTAAAAACGATAGAAGAGCTTTCGCTCAACGAGGTTTCGACGCGTCTGGCAAAATATCTCGTAAGCCTGGCCGAACGGACCTACAAAGAACCGGAGAACGATTGCGTTCTGACGCTAAATATTAAAAAAAGCCTTCTGGCGAGCCAGCTGGGAACTATCCCCGAAACGCTTTCGCGCACGCTGGCCAAGTTCAAAAAAAAGGGAATAATAAAGGCGTCGAAGAATGACATTACAATAACCAACCTCGAAAAATTGCTTGAAATGGCGGATTTTTAATTTTTTCAAGATTTTTCGGCAAAGCGCTTAATTTAATCGTACTTTAAACAGTTAATAAACCGTTTTAAAATTCAAAGCAAGGGATTCATTTAAGCAGTATGGAAACGAAAGGCCTGTCAAAACAAGAACTTATCACGGAACTCGAAAAAACTTTCAAAGAAGTTAAATTCTGCAGGACGCTGCTGAAAAACATTCTCGACACTATATCCATCGGAGTTTCATACGAGGACCGCCGCGGATGCGTCATAATCGAAAATATGGCTTCGAGGAAAATATGGGAAAACATCCGTTCAATAAGCGAATCTCAAACATTTAAGCATCACGATTACCTGACATATATAGGAAAATTCGGAAACGGCAGCCATGAAACCATAATGCCGGACGCCCGCGGCATATTCGAAGACACCATAGAAATAGAATGCCTCGACGGCAGGCTGAAAACCATACACTGCTCCGTATCGAATATTTTTAACGAAAGCAATGAGCCCATCGGGTCGATATTAGTCAGCCAGGATATCACCGAACAAAGAAAAGCGAAGGAAACCATAGAAAACAGCGAAAAAAAATTCAGGGAATTAATAGAACTCGCCAACGACGGTTACTGGGTCATTGATAAAAATATGCTTACCGTCTTCGTCAACAGAAGGCTTTCTGAAATATTAGGCTATGCCCCGGAAGAAATTATAGGTAAAAAACCGTCCGATTTCATGGAAGATAAAAGTAAGAACGATTTCCTGGCCGACCATGCCGAAACGGTCGAAGTTGAAAAAAATAATTTTGAACGGATTTTTATTCACAAGTCGGGTAAAAAAATACATGTAAAAACGAAATCAAGGCCGATCATTGACGTCAATGGCTTGCACGACGGTATATTCGCACTTATAACGGACATAACCGAGACAAACGAACTCAAGCAGCAGGTCGACACGGTCAAAAAAGAACTTTTCGAGAACCATTCCTTCAACAATATCGTAGGCAAAAGCGATTTCATAAGATATATCGTAGGCATCCTTCCGGTTATATCGCGCAACGATTGCAATATACTCATAGAAGGGCCTTCCGGCACAGGCAAGGGCCTTTTCGCCCGCGTCATACACAAACTTTCACCCAGGGCGGAAAAACCTTTTATTACGGTCAATTGCAGCGCCATACCCGAGCAGCTTCTTGAATCGGAACTCTTCGGTCACGTAAAAGGTTCATTCACGGACGCCAAATACGATAAAGCCGGAAAATTCAGCGCCGCCGAGGGCGGATATATTTTTCTCGACGAAATAGGCGAAATGCCTATACATTTGCAGGCAAAAATACTTCGATTCATAGAAGAAAAACAGTTTGAACCGGTAGGCAGCAACCGCACCGTAAACGCCGATGTCCAGGTCATCGCGGCCACGAATAAAAATCTGCATGAACTGACGCGGGAAGGAAAATTCAGGGAAGATCTCTATTACAGGCTTAAGGTCGTCAACATAAAAATACCGCCGCTTTGCGAACGCCGGGAAGATATATTTCTTCTGGCCGATTATTTCATAAGCAAATTAAATAAAAAATACTCGAAAAATGTTCTGCGTCTTTCCGAAAAGGTTATGAGTTTTTTCATTTCATACGATTTTCCCGGCAATATAAGAGAACTGCAGAATATAATCGAACACGCTTTCCTCTTCTGCGGAGCGGATACAATTAAAACAGACCATCTTCCAAGGGATTATAAAAACAAGATCATGGCGAACCCGCCGGACAAATATACGGAAAGCGCCGCTCATACCGCCTATTCCAGCCGCGCCGGAACACCAGCCGAACCGGAATCCGCCGATCCCGTAACGATCGATATGCTCGAAAAAAATTCACTTATCGACGCCCTGAAAAAAAATGGATTCAGCCGTCAGAATACTGCCGCCTGCCTTGGCATCAGCCGCGTCAAACTATGGCGTAAAATGAAAAAATATGGACTGATTTGACCTTTTCACCCTTGTTTCATAACATTTCAAAGCAAAATGAAACAAAATGAAATTTAAGTTTCTTTTTGTTTCAAATAGTCAACATTTTAAATTTGATTATGTAAACCCGATTTTTAAAACAAGATTCAGGCCTGAATTACAGAGCAAATTTTAAACTGGCACGCAACTTGTAATAGCAAGTTGATAATTTTGTAATGTAATCCCTTTTTAAGGAGATGCTTGCGTAAGTGAAAAACATTTATAAAAACTTATCCATCTTGGAAAACGAATTCAGCGATGAATTCGAGAATTCACAACGCAATAAATATCTCGTTTTAAATTTATGCGGCAAGGAATACGCCGTAGAAATAAGACATGTTACCGAGATCATCAAACCGGAAAAAGTAGTCTTCACGCAAAATACGGCCGCGGGGAGCGAATTATCAATAAAATACAAAAACAAGATTATTCCGGTTATAGATCTGAGAATTCTCTTTAATTTTCCCGAAACCGAATATAACGATAAAACAGCGATAATAATTAATCTCAACGAAGCGCAAAAAGCGCTTATCGCAGATTCGGTAACGGATATCGAAGACATCGACATAGAAAATTCCGAAAAAACACTAGCTTCAGTTACCGGACCCGGCGCCAATTATATTAAAACGGCGTGTCACATACATAATGTAGTTAAAAATATCCTGAATATAGAAAAGCTATTTCAATTTTAATAAAAAAGGAGTGTGAATCATGTTTGAGGACAAAAAAGGGTTAAAAAACCAGCAACTCGTCAGTTTCAGGATCGGTTCCGAGGAATTCGGCATCAGCATCATGAAGGTCCAGGAGATCATCAGAATGCAGGAGATCACGAAAGTACCGCAAATGCCTGATTTTATTGAAGGCGTTATTAATCTTCGCGGAAACGTCATTCCTATAGTCGATCTTAGAAAACGCTTCAATCTTTTGATCACAGAAAAAACCAATGAATCAAGGATAGTCGTGGTATCCGTTTTAGACAGGGTAATGGGGATCATCGTCGACGGCGTATCGGAAGTTTTGCGGCTTTCCGACGACCAGATAGAGCCGCCGCCGCCAGTCATTTCAAATATAGGCCGCGAATATATCAAAGGCATTGGAAAACTTGATAAGAGGCTTCTGATACTTCTAGAAATAGACAAAATACTTTCATCCGAAGAACATTCGTTGATAGAAACGGCTGTATAACATTGAACTATTTGATTTCAGCCGTTAATCAAGAAGAATGGCGACCATAACCCACCTAAAGACGAAAAATATAAGTTTATAAAAACATAAAATTCAAGGAGTGTGATCTATGGGAAATTTAAGCGTCAGAGCAAAAATTTTCGGTCTTATTATTTTTGCCGCGATCATCGTTTCGATCGTAGGCTACATTGGAATTAAAAACATCCGCGCAATCGATGAAGCGGACACCGTACTTTATGAAAAAATGCTCGTGCCTATCACTCAACTTTCCGATATTTCGGTCTATTATCAAAGAATACGCATAAATCTTCGCGACATCATAATCGCTAACGACATCGAAAAAATTAAATCTTTCTCCGGTAAATTAAAAGAACTCAATGATATTATGGCAAAATCTGGAGCCGAATATGAAAAAGGCATTATTTCACCCGAAATGAAAACACTTTTCGATCAATTCAAAAATTTGAACAAAGAATATGACGAAAAATTCCTCATCAAGGTTCCCGAATTGGCAATTCTTAACAAAGACACTGAAGCGCTCGCCCTCATCCAGAGCGATGAAGCTTTAAGAATCGCCGGAAGCCTTCAGGAAACCATTGATAAAATGATGGATATGAAAACAAAACAGTCGAAACAAACTTCCGACAACAATACGATACTTGCAAATGGCGCAATTAGCACAATGACATCAACTATAGTTTTTGGCATAATCATAGCCCTGTTCTTCGGATGGTTCATTTCCGCCAACATCAATGCCGTCCTCGCATTCCTTATGGCTGAAGCTAAAAAACTCGCCGAAGCCGTCCAGAGCGGAAAACTCGATATAAGAGGCGATGTAGAAGCGACAAACTTCGAGTTCAGGCCGATAGTCGTTGGCGTCAACGGAATCATGGACGCTTTTGTACGTCCGCTCAACGTTACGGCCGAATATGTTGATAGAATTTCTAAAGGCGATATTCCCGCCAAAATAACGGACACATATCATGGCGATTTTAATGAAATCAAGAACAATTTGAACCAGTGCATCGACACGGTCAGCACTCTCGTTAAAGACGCCAATATGCTTGCCGGAGCTGCCGTTGAAGGCAAACTTGCCAGCAGAGCGGACGCTTCAAAACACCAGGGCGATTTCAGAAAGATCGTAGAAGGCATCAACCAGACGCTCGACGCGGTTATCAGGCCGTTGAACGTAGCGGCTGAATATATCGACAGGATATCCAAGGGCGACATACCCGCCAAAATCACCGACAACTATAGCGGCGATTTCAATGAAATCAAGAATAATCTTAACCAGTGCATCGACGGTCTCGGCGGGCTTACCGAATCAAACAAGGTCCTTCAGAGAATGGCCAACAACGATTATACGGTTAACGTCACCGGAAACTATAACGGCGTATTCGCCGAAGTCGCAAAAGCCGTAAATCAGGTCGAGGAAAGGATCCAGCATCTCACTTCAACGATCGTCAACGTTTCAAACGGCGAACTCGCCGAACTCGAAGCCTATAAACAGCTTGGCAACGGCTCCGGCCGAAGGTCCGAAAACGATCATGTAGCTCCGGCCATGATCAGATTGATGGGTAATCTCCGTGAATTGATTAGCGATTTCAATATGCTATCACGGTCGGCTATCGATGGAAAATTATCGACGCGCGCGGATGCCGCTAAACATCACGGCGATTTCAAAAAAATCGTAGAAGGAGTCAACCAGACGCTCGACGCCGTTATCGGACCGTTGAATGTTGCGGCTAACTATGTCGATAAAATATCCAAGGGCGACATTCCGCCCAGAATAACGGATAAATACAACGGCGATTTCAACGAGATCAAGAATAACCTCAACACCTGTATAGACGCGCTTAATCTTCTCATCGTCGATGACGGCGGAACGGTTTTGGAAGAGGCCGCCGCTAAAAACCTCACGGTCAGAATGTCCGGCAATTATCAGGGCGCTTACAACGTAATGAAGACCAACATCAACAAGGTCATCGAAAATCTCGATATAGCTTTCTCGCAGGTATTCGAAGCGACCGAACAGGTATCGGCCGTATCCGGAGAAATGTCGTCTAACGCTCAGAACGTGTCGCAGGGCGCTCAGAGCCAGGCTTCAACGGTCGAAGAAATATCCGCATCCATCGGCGAACTCACCAAATCGACCAACGATATCGCGGGTTCCGCCCAGAACACCAACCAGCTCGCCGAAGAAACCAGAAAAGAAGCGGGCGACGGCGGAGTAGCCGTAAACAATTCGATCGAATCGATGAAACAGATCAGCCATTCGTCCGAACAGATAGCCGAAATTATCGGAGTAATAAGCGAAATAGCCGACCAGACCAATCTTCTCGCGTTGAATGCCGCGATCGAAGCAGCCCGCGCGGGCGAACACGGCATGGGATTCGCGGTCGTCGCCGACGAAGTCAGAAAACTCGCGGAACGTTCTTCATCCGCGGCGAAAGAGATCACGAGCCTTATCAAGGAATCGACGCAGAAAGTCAACGACGGCGCTAAACTTTCCGAACAGGCCGGCGAAGCGCTGAAAAAGATCCTGATAAGCGTCGAAAAAACGGCCGGAGCGATAGAGCAGATATCGGCCGCAACCGAAGAGCAGGGAGCTACGGCTAATGAAGTTTCAAGAGCCGTTGAAAACGTCGCGGCTATAACCGAACAGAACGCAAGTTCGTCGGAAGAACTCGCGGCTTCAGCCGAAGAACTTTCAGCTTCGGCCGAATCGCTCAGAGGCCTTATTGAAACCTTCCATATCAGCATTAAAAAAACTGGCGCCGCCAGAAATACCGGCAGCATAATCCCGGCCAAAACGAAAGTTTCAAAACAGCTTAAAAACGAGTCGCACGAAATAGTCAAAAAATAGGTTCCGTATCTTCAATGATAACATTTGATGAAGGAAAGGGAAGTTCTCCCTTCCTTCATCAAATCGATATAACGGCAATTTAACGAAAGGAACCACCAAATAAAATGGCATTCACCTTTTTCTTCAGAGACCTCCATACGATAGAACTCGCCGTCAAGCACCTTCTCCCTACGATCGCCGGCAGAAGCCACGTGAGGATATGGGACGCCGGATGCGCCATGGGCCCCGAGCCCTACACTCTGGCCATAGTCCTGGCGGAAAACATGAACCCGTTCGCTTTCCGCAACGTAACGATAGACGCCACCGATATAGACGAGCAGGACCAGTTCGTAAAAATAGTAACGAACGGATATTACCCCGAAGAAGAGCTTAAACGAATTCCGCCGGGCATATTTACGAAATATTTTGAAAAAGCCGACTCGAACGGCAATTGCAGGATCGTAGAACAGATCAGAAGCAGGGTCCGCTTCACAAAGAACAATCTCCTCGAACTTAAACCTGTGGGCGAAGAATACAGCATGATACTGTGCAAGAACGTCCTTCTTCATTTTCAGCAGGCCGAACGCATAGAGGTCATTAAAATGTTTCACCGTTCGCTTTCGATGGGAGGCTTTTTCGTGTCCGAACAGACGCAGAAACTTCCGGATGAACTGGCGAAACTTTTTGAGCAGGTGGCCGTTGACGCTCAGCTTTATAAAAAAATAGCGTGATCAAAAGGCTTCGACATAATGAAAGTAATAACTTTTTATGGAAGTAAAAGCAACACGTATTGTTGCAACTTTTATCTCGTATTAGGCACCTGGAACGCTCTTTCCGATATAAATACCCTCGTGGACGTCGGAACTAACGACTTCGTCATCGGCGAAGTGGCCAGGATAGCATCTACCGGCGTCGGAAAAAATCCAGTCGAACAGGTGATAATAACCCACAATCACTTCGACCATGCCGGCGGCCTTAAACACGTAATTAAAAAATTCCATCCAAAAGTACTGGCCTTCAATAATTCCGACGAAATCACGAGAACTCTTTCAAACGGCGAAAACGTCATTATGGGCGACTCGGAATTCGAGGTCATACATGTACCGGCGCATTCCAACGATTCCATCTGCCTGTACTCAAAAAAAGACCGCATCCTTTTTTCGGGCGACACGCCCATAAACATAAAAACACCCGGCGGATCATATACTTCGGCTTTCGTGACATTTCTTAAAAAAATCGTCAGGATGGATATCGATATCATCTATTCCGGCCACGACGACCCTCTGACGCATGACGTCAATGGCGTATTGAAAAACACGCTTTCAAACGTGGAAAAAAGCGTTATAACTGCTTAATCGTCATTAAAATAACGTTCAAGGAGAAAAATTATGTCTGAAATTATTTTGAACGCCAGATGCCATTCGCCACGTTTTGAAAACAAAACGCAAGAAGCGAGCGGCATTCATGTTATAGGCATAGGAGCTTCGGCCGGCGGACTTGACGCGTTAAAAACTTTTTTTTCTAACATGCCCGCGTCTTCAGGAGCGGCCTTCGTCGTTATCACTCATCTCAATCCGATGCAAAAAAGTATGATAGCGGACATTTTAAGCAAATATACCGATATGCCCGTAGTGGACATAAAAAAAAGAATGAAAATAAATCCGAATCATATTTACGTGGCGCCGTCGGAAAAAATAATAGAACTGATTAACGGCGAACTCAGACCGCACAAAAAAACCGATATGAAAGACGTCAAATTGCCGATAGATTTCTTTTTTCAGTCGTTGGGCGAAAAGGTTCGGGAACTGGCTATAGCAATTATATTATCGGGAACCATGAATGACGGCGCAACTGGAATTTC
The DNA here is from genome assembly GCA_964545075.1 of uncultured bacterium. Taxonomy (GTDB): domain Bacteria; phylum Muiribacteriota; class UBA9980; order UBA9980; family UBA9980; genus DAOPXV01. The sequence goes on along the minus strand of CAZJFS010000054.1, from coordinate 12,620 downwards.
AATCGTAAAGGAATACGGCGGCCTCACGCTCGTTCAAAAACCCGAAACGGCAGAATTTGAAGGAATGCCAAATAACGCCATTCAAACGGGATTCGTGGATATCATCCTCGCCGTTAAAGAAATGCCCGCCGCCATCGTCAAATATCTCGAACATCCCTGCATTAAAAATTCTTTAGATATTCTTAGCAACACCGATGAATTAAACCGGATTCTCGAGCTTATTCAAAACCGGTTTAAATATGATTTTAAATGCTATAAAAAAAACACCATAGTCCGGCGCGCGGAACGCCGCATGGGGCTTTGCGGAATTAATAGCGGCGACGGCTATGTCGATTTATTGAAACGTAATCCTGATGAATTAGAGTCGCTTTTCAAGGATCTTTTAATAGGAGTCACCGAATTTTTCCGTGAAGGCGCGCTATGGGAAACTCTTAAAAACGAAACGCTTCGCGAGTTAGTCAGCGAATCCCAACCAGACGTGCCGCTCAGAATCTGGGTGCCCGGTTGTTCAAGCGGCGAAGAGCCTTATACGATAGCTATTATATTATACGAGCTTTTCGAAGAAATGAATAAACCTTTTAACGTACAGATATTCGCCACCGATATCGACTCAAATGCTATAGAAACGGCGCGATCCGGAATTTATAATGAAAAAATAACGGCCGGCGTTTCTTCCGATAGATTAAAAAAATTTTTCATAAAAAACGGGAAAAAGTATCGAATAATCCAGCAAATCAGGGAGTCTATAATATTCGCCGTTCAAAATTTAATCGGAGACCCGCCTTTTTCAAATCTGGATATTATCAGCTGCCGGAATCTCCTGATTTACCTCGAACAGGGCATGCAGAAAAAAGTCATTAATTTATTTCACTACGCTTTGCGAAAAGGCGGAGTAATGATCCTGGGAAGCTCTGAAAACATAGGCATTCAATGCGATTTTTTTGAAGTTATCTCAAAAGAATATCGCATTTTCAGGCACCGCGGCTGGAAAAAATCCATTTTTTCCGAATTTCTCATTCCATCGGTCAACGGTTCAACCAGGGCGGCGGCGCATTTTTCACGTCCGGCAAAAAGCCTTACCCAATTGATGCAAGCCGAATTGCTAAAACGTTTCGCGCCGGCCGCGGTTATTATCAACGCAAAATTCGAGATCGTTCAATTTCACGGCCCGACGGCGAATTATTTCGAGCTGCCTCAAAACGAACCGTCATTAAATTTATTTCAAATGATAAAAGAGGATTTGCGGCCGAAATTGCGCACGTGCATATATAAAGCGCTTAAAAACGATAACAAGCAAATAATAACGAGAGCCGGAATAAAACATGAAAAATCGAACGGCACGGTAAAAATAACTATAAGCCACGTTAACGACCAGGATACGGTCGAAAAATATCTTCTTATAACTTTCGAGGCCGAGGACGGCGCCATGGCGCCTAACGAAACTCATAGCGACGAAATAGATTCGCATTATCTGGAAACCGAACTTATGACCACGCACGAAGATTTGCAGAATATCGTAGAGGAATTAGAGGCTTCCAACGAGGAACTCAAGGCCTCCAATGAAGAAATAATGTCCATTAATGAAGAATTCCAGACCGCGAACGAGGAACTTGAAACTTCAAAGGAAGAAATGCAGTCGCTAAACGAAGAACTCAACCTCGTAAACTCACAATTAAGCGAAAAAATAAAAGATCTGAAGCTGGCCAATAATGATATGCTAAATCTTATGAACGGCACCGAAATAGCCACGATTTTCCTCGATATCAATATGCTCATACGCTTTTTCACTCCGGCAGCTAAAAGCCTTTTCAACCTTCTGCCCGTCGATATAGGCCGCCCTATAAATCATTTGAGCAGGCGCTTCCACGACGAAGATCTTTCCGCGCAGGCGAAAAAAACCATGGAAACGCTTGCGCCCATGGTTAAAGAAATCAAAACGGAAGACGGTCAATGGTTTATACGCCGGGTTCTGCCGTTTAAAAAAAGCGACGGACAGATAGACGGAATCGTACTGACTTTTAGCAACGTAACCGAAATCAAGCTGGCCGAAAAAACTTTGCGTGAAAATAAAGCGCGGCTGGATCTCGCCATACAATCAGCGCAAATGGGAGTCTGGAGCTGGGATATAATTGAAAGCAAAAGATACTTCGACGAACAGGCCTGCCATATTCTGGGTCTGGACCCTTTAACATTCGGCGAAACCGACGAGGAATTTTTCAGCATCGTTCATCCGGACGACCGCTATAGAATCAAAACCATGAGAACCCGGATGATCGAACAGGGAATACAATACGAGCCGGACTTCAGGATCATATGGCCGGACGGCTCCGTCCGCTATATCAGCTCGCGCGGAAGAATCGTCAATGACGAAGCGAACAGGCCTGTTAAAATTAACGGAATTGTATGGGACGATACCGAACGGAAAAAAGTCGAAACGGAACTTCGCGCCGCTAAAGAAGCCGCGGAAAAAGCGAGCATGATAAAAAGCCAGTTTCTGGCCAACATGAGCCACGAGATAAGGACCCCGATGAACGGCATAGTGGGTTTTTCCAGTATCCTCGCCGGCACCGGGCTTACCGTCAATCAAAACGAATGCCTCAGTTATATAAGAACTTCATGCGACAGCCTTATAAGAATAATAAACGATATTCTGGATATATCTAAAATAGAAAGCGGCAAATTTGAAATTCAAAACGCCGAATTCGAATTGACAAAAACATTCAAAGCTTCTCTCGATACGTTTAAAAGCGCCGCCGCATTGAAAGGCCTCGCCCTGAAGCCGGACATCGACGCCCGGGTCCCTGAAACAGCCTTTGGCGATGAAACGCGGCTTAAGCAAATAGTCGACAATCTTCTATCCAACGCTATAAAATTCACGGCGGAAGGCGAAGTCAAACTTTCGGCCGGCGTCGTTTCGCGAAGCGAAAACAGCTTCATAATAAAAATTATCGTGTCCGACACCGGAATAGGCATACCAAAAGACCGCATAAAAGATCTTTTTCAACCATTCACGCAACTGGATATGTCCATGAAAAAAAGATATCAGGGGACGGGCCTCGGACTTTCAATTATAAAAAAACTTACCGGCCTTATGGGCGGAGAAGTGAAAGTTGAAAGCGATCAGCGCAAAGGCAGCAAATTCATCGTCGAACTTCCGTTCGGAACCTGCGGAGCCGAAAAAAATGCAATCTTTAAAACGGAAAAAATAACTCCACATTCAGAAAAACCGGGGAAAAAAGCAAAAATACTGATCGTCGAGGATGATGAAACAAGCCAGGTTCTCATTAAAAAAATGGTTTCATTAATCGGCTATGAAGCCGAATCGACGGCGGACGGAAATAAAGCGCTTGAAATGATTAAAGCCGGCCGCTACGACCTGATACTCATGGACATACAGATCCCTAATTTAAACGGCATCGAACTGACCAGAATTATCCGCGATAGCGAGAAAAAAACGGGACGCCGCCTTCCTATAATCGCTCAAACCGCTTACGCCACCGCCGCGGAACGGGAAACCATAATGGAATCCGGCGTCGATGAATATTTATCCAAACCGATCGAAACGGAAAAACTCACCGCCGCGATCTATAAATTACTTTTTGAACGCGCCAGGACCGATGGAGACAAAAAAAATTGATACATTCCGAAAGAATCAGGCCGCTCAATAATAACGCGGTTTACGACAAAAAATTCGTGCTGTACTGGATGCAGGCGTCAGCGAGGGCCGGTTATAATCACGCGCTCGAATACGCGATAAAAAAAGCGAACGAGCTGAAAAAAACGCTGATCGTGATATTCGCCCTTACGCCCGGTTTTCCAGGCGCTAACGCGCGGCATTATCATTTTATGCTCGAAGGGCTTTTCGAGACCCGAAACGCGCTTTTGAAACGCGGAATTAAAATGGCGATCGTCATCGGAAATCCGCCGGATATAGCCGCTTCAGCCTCAAAGGAAGCCTGCCTCGCGATAACCGACATGGGCTATCTGAAAATACAGCGCCTATGGCGCCGCGAAGCCGCCGAAAAAATCAAATGCGCCTTTATCCAGGTCGAATCCGACGTCATAGTCCCCGTCGAAACCGCCTCGAATAAAGAAGAATTCGCCGCGAGAACTATAAGGCCTAAAATAACGCGCCTTCTCGAAAAATTCCTCGCGCCTTTAAATGAAACAAGGCTCGATCTGAGATCGGCCGGAAGCAATATTAAAGATAAAGAATATTCTAATATATTCAAAAACGCCGGAGAAGAAATTATACCATGCCCATCCGGCGATCACGGCACGGGCGCGATAATAAAAAATCTCGGAGCCGATCCTTCAGTAAAACCTTCAAGCTTTTACCGCGGCGGCGCGGCCGCGGCCCTTAAACTCCTCGAAGAATTCATCGAAAACAAACTCGACGATTACGCTGGCCTCAGAAACGACCCTTCGCTCGGCTTCCTGTCTAATATGAGCCCTTATCTTCATTTCGGACAGATATCGCCGCTATATATCGCCTTAAAGGTCAAGGAAAGCCAAAAAAAGAAAACCGCCGCCGACGTCTATCTTGAAGAAATAATAGTCAGACGCGAGCTTTCAATGAATTTCTGCCATTACAACGATAATTACGATTCATTCGAAGGCCTGCCCGAATGGGTTTTAAAAAACTTCAGGGAGCGCGAAAACGACCGACGGGAATATATTTATACTTCCGAAGAATTCGAAAAAGCCATGACGCACGACCATTACTGGAACGCGGCCCAGCTCGAAATGGCGGCTACCGGAAAAATGCACAACTACATGAGAATGTACTGGGGCAAAAAGATCATCGAATGGAGCGAAAATCCTCGTGAAGCTTTTAAAACCGCGATATATCTAAATAACAGGTATGAGCTTGACGGGCGCGATCCCAACGGATTCGCCGGCGTCGCGTGGTGCTTCGGAAAGCACGACCGCCCATGGACGAAGCGCCCCATATTCGGGTCGGTGCGATATATGAACGAAAACGGGCTCAGGCGCAAGTTCGACATCGAAAGTTACGTGAAAAAAACGGCGGAATTATGCAGGGCGGAGGGCGTGGAACTTCCGTCCCTGACGCATTTAATGGAAAAAAATCATGGCGGGCGAAATCCTGAAGAAATATAACCGGCAGCCGGCGATCATCTCAAATCTTAAAATATTCCAATATCAGCATATAAAAAAGCGGTCGATATCGTAAAACTTAACGTTTCCTTCGCTCTTGTCCTTTACCGACAATATCACTATAGGAACGCCGGATATAAGCGGGTCGCTCCTTAAAATGAGCGCGAAATCGAATCCCGCCATTTTATTTATCGAAATGTTTATCAATATAAGATCCGGCCTTTGTTTTTCAATTTTGATCTTAGCTATCGCGTCTATCCCGTCATTGGCCTCTATAATTTTAAATCCGTGCTCTTCCAGGGCCGGTCTGAAGGCTCTTCTTATTTTTTCATCCTCTTCTATTATAAGCACCTTATTTTGCCCGACCGGCAGCACGGTTTCGAGAACCTGTTCGCTAAGCTGAGCGAAAAGCCTTCTGGATATTTCACTTTTATCTATGGCCGATCTTGAGCGCACGGGTATTGAAAACGAAAAAATGCTTCCCTTTCCCGGTTCGCTTTCGACCCATATTCTGCCTTCGTGATATTCGACGATCTGCCTGCATATCGGAAGGCCCAGCCCCGTTCCGCTCCTCACATATTTCGAAGGGAGCGTGTCGGAAAGCTGCTTGAATTTTTCGAATATCTTCGATAAATTTTCGGGCCAAATGCCTATGCCGTTATCTTCGACGCTTATAACGGCATAGCCTTCCTCAAGCCTCGCGCGGCAGGTTATGCCGCCTTTATCGCTGAATTTAACGGCGTTCGAGATAAGATTGATGACAACCTGCAGCAGTTTATTGAAATCGCCAGTGACCGGGGGAATATCTTTTTCGATATCGACGTGAACGCCGAGGCCCTTGGCTAAAATGAGTGAATTCGTCGCGCCTACGGCCTTATCGATAACCTCGGCGGCAAAGACTTCCTGCATTTTCCATTCGGTCTTGCCGGATTCAAGTTTTGTAATATCCAGAACGTTATTTATAAGTTCCGCGAGCCTTTCGCCTTCCGATAATATGATGTCGATATTTCCGGTTATCTGCTCGAACGCCTTTTTCCGTTTCGGCATGTTTTCGCTTATCAGCGGGGCCGCTATACTATCGAGCTTCTTTTTTATGATATTGGTAAAACCTATAATGGAAGTCAACGGCGTCCTGAGTTCATGTGAAACCATCGATAAAAAATCGGTTTTAAGTACGTCCAGCTTTTTTAGTTTTTCATTCGCTTCGCGCAGGACCTGCTCCGCGCTCTTTCTTTTGACAAGACGCCATATCTCGATTACCAGAAGTTCCAGCTGATTTTGCTCGAAATGATCATATTCACAAGTTTTATCAGATACCGCGAATATCGCGGCTATCCTTTCGTCATCAAAGACCGGAACGCTTATAAATCTTCCGGCGCCGTTACCGTTTTCCGGATAATCATTAGACATGACCGTTTTTCTTTTTTTTAAGACCCCTAAATACCATGCGTTTTCTTCAATATCAAGGCACGGCGTTTTATCGGCGGTTTCACATCGGGCCCAAAAATGACCCGGCGTACCCTTAACGTTAACCGGCTTCTCGTTCTCATCGAGAAGCGCGATAACTCCGGTTTTGCTGCCCGTAAGGCACAGGGCTTCCTCAAGCGCGAATTCCAATATGCGATCGACGGGAGCTTCGGTCATATTATTCATTTTCAAAAGGGTCTCAAGCCTCGATTCGTTGAGCGTCATGTACTCTTCATTCTTTTTTCTGTCGGTTATATTTTCATGTATTATTACCGTTTTAATGCCATCCGCTTCAAAACTGGTGACCCTTATACCGAACCAGCTGCCCTTATAATAATATTCATCGTGATATTGTTTCAGGCTTCCCGCTATAACGGCGAAGATGCCGTTTAGAATATCCGGAGCGTTCTTCGTTTTTTGAAGAGTAAAGGCGCTGCACGATTCAAGAAAATTAAGGTCCTGAGCGAATTCCGGACCGAAAAAAGGGCTCTTGTCCTTCATCGAATTCCAGGCTATATTGGTATGAACTATCGTTCCTATGTCGTCTATTATAGCTATCGGGCTTTCGATCGAATTGATCGATGAAAGAAGGAAACGGCTTGATTTGAGCAATTCGTTTTCAGCCTGCTTGCGGGCGGTTATGTCAAGAAGCACCGTCGCGAAATAACCGCAGAGAGGGCTGTAAACATACACGTCATACCATTTTTTATCGGCCGGGCTGTATTTTTCCAACCGTTCGCTTCCACCTTCAAGAGCCACTTCTCCATATTTTTTTACGAACCCTTCAACGGAATCGCGAATAATTTCATCGCTCATGTCAAAAATCTCAGTAGCTTTTTTACCTATTATGTCTCCCCTTTTAAGGCCCGTAAAATATTCGAATGTATCGTTTAATTCAAGAAAAACGTAGTCCACGGGCATGCCGGAAGCGTCAACTATTATTCTGTGATAGGCAAAACCGGTTATCGGATTTTCGAATAAAAGCCTGTACTTAACTTCGTTATCCGCTAAAATATTTTTGCCTTCATCACGGCCGTTAAAATCATTCATGTCCAAATTTTATCATATGTAAATAAATAAAACAATATACTTCAACAAAATCAATACACTTCAACGAGATCACTTTAATTTTAAAACATTTTATGGTATAATTTTACTTTAAATTTTTTATCAAAAGTAATAAAGACCAATATCAGGCCATTATTAAAGGATAAAATGCCCGCTTTAAACATTAAAAAAATAGTTAACAGAAAAAAAATAGTATCCGTCATAAACGATATCTTAAGATTGGCTAACGCCAGCATAGCTATAAAAGATAACGAAGGCAACATCATCTTCGGTGAAAGGCCGGACGATCCGTTATGCAAACACAGCCCCGTCCACATTTCCGGAGAAATCGTATGCTGGATAGCCGGGAAAAAAGAGGCTGAATATGTTTTCCCGCTCATCTGCTATGTGATCACCGGAGAAATCGAACGATATCGCCTGGCCGATGAAACGCTCGAAAAATACAAAGAGCTGAATATGTTTTACAATCTTTCCGAAAAGATAGCAACCACAATAGATTTCAAAGAACTTTCAAGCTTCATTCTGGACGAAGCCAGAAATATGATCAGATGCACCGACGGATGTATATTTATCGTAAAAAAAGAAAGCAACGATATTACGCTCGTGGATTTTTTCGGCGAAACCGGTTTTCAACAAACCATCATCGATTTTTGCAGAATGAACGAAAATAAAAATATTTTTTTCTCAAAGGCTGAAATAGTTAACGACATGAAAACGGATATCCGGTTTCAAAAAGTTTTCAATTCAACCTCGGCCATGATATTTTCACCTCTTAAATTTCAGCAGGAGCCCATAGGGCTTATATGTCTTGCGACAAAAGAAAACGCCTCTTATTTAGCTAAAGATCTCAAGCTTATCCGGGCGCTTTCTCTTCAGGCTACCGCTGTATTCAACAATGCGAGACTTCATTAATAAAAATACGCACGGAGGACGCTAAATGCCAAAAATATTGATCGTTGACGACGAACCGCATTTAAGACTGCTTCTTGAACAAACGCTTGAAGAGTTTGAAGATCTGGGCGTCGAGTTTTTTTCGGCGGGAAACGGGTCGGAAGCGATAGAAATCATAAAAAAAGAAATGCCGGATCTTGTCTTTCTCGACGTAACGATGCCCGAGATAACAGGGTATGAGGTCTGCGGAAAAAGCCGGAAAATGCTTTCAAGCTTCGGAGAACCTAAAGAAAAAAACGAATCGGGATATGACGTTTGCAGAATGGTCAAAAAAGAGCTCGGGCTCGACAATGTATATATCGTAATGCTGACGGCAAAAGGACAGGAAGCGGAAAGACAGAAAGGCATCGACGCCGGCGCCGACATTTATATGAACAAACCTTTCAACCCGGACGCGATCGTAAAACTTGCTTCAGTGGTTTTAAAGATCAATCTGGAATAATATCCTCATAAATATTTAAAACTTATAATCTCAATAGTACTTAATAAACATTTTTTTATTATTTATCTGATTCAGCCTGCGCATTTCTCACTGTCCGGCTGACGGACGGCTCGCTGCCTCCGCAAGGCCGAAAAAATATTTTCGAAATTATTTTCGAATAAAGGAAAAATATGTTATAATATGTTTGCAGTCGAAATTATTTTCGAATAACAATTTTTAAAAGGTGTGCGTTATGGAAGTTTCAGAAAAGTTAAGAATACTTTCGGCATCGGCCAAATACGACGTATCATGCGTATCGAGCGGAAGCGCGCGCAAGAACACGAAAGGCGGCATCGGCAACGCCGCCGAATCAGGGATATGCCACGTATGGGGCGCCGACGGACGCTGCATATCACTTTTAAAGGTGCTTTTCACCAACGACTGCATATATAACTGCGCGTATTGCGTGAACCGCGCTTCGAACGAGATAGAACGCGCATCATTCACGGTGGACGAAATATGCGATCTGACGATCAATTTTTATCTGAGAAATTACATAGAAGGCCTCTTTTTAAGTTCGGCCGTTAAAGGCACCCCGGATCAGACCATGGAGCTTTTATTAAAAGCCGCAAAAAAACTGCGCATCGAAAAGAAATTCAACGGTTACATCCATTTAAAAGCCATTCCCGGCGCCGACCGGAAATTAATATCCGAAGCCGGAATGTACGCGGACAGAATGAGCGTAAATATAGAACTTCCGACAAGCGAGAGCCTGAAACTTCTGGCGCCGCAAAAAAGCAAGGAAGCGATATTAAAACCGATGGATTTGATACACCACGGAATAATAGAGAACGCGGACGAACGGAAATTATCTAAAAAAGCGCCCGTGTTCATTCCAGCCGGGCAGAGCACGCAGCTCATAATCGGCGCGACGCCCGAATCCGACCGCCAGATCGTAAAATTATCCGAAGCGCTATATCAAAAATTCGACATGAGGCGGGTTTATTACTCCGCCTATATGCCGGTATCGAATAACCCCAAACTCCCCGTCATATCGAAACCTCCGCTTTTAAGGGAACATCGCCTCTATCAGGCCGACTGGCTTCTTCGCTTCTACGGATTCAACGCCGAGGAACTTTTCAATGAAAAGCACCAGAACCTGGAAACCGACCTCGATCCCAAATCAGGCTGGGCGCTTCACAACCTTCACCTTTTCCCGGTCGAAATAAATAAGGCAAAATATGAAACGATTCTGCGCGTGCCCGGGATCGGCGTGAGATCGGCGAAAAAAATACTGATAGCCAGAAAAGTCCATTCGCTAACATTTTACGACCTGAAAAAACTCGGAGTAGTTTTAAAGCGCGCCAAATATTTCATAACATGCCAGGGCAAATACCACGAAGAAGCTAAATTCGACGAAAATATCATCAGAACGGGGCTCGTACTTCCGCAAGCCGCGCCGCCAAAAAAAAGCGGAAACGGCGGACAGCTTTTTTTATTCGACCAGCCTCAGCCGCCGGCGGTAACGACTGAACTCGCGGTCACGGCCATAACCGGGGAACTTTAATGTAACGTAAAACGAGCAAAGCAAGACTACATCTTTTTTATTATTGACGCGAACTAAATCCCGAGGTGTAAAGCATGTTTAATTACATATACGATGGAAGTTTCGAGGGGCTTTTGACCGCGCTGCACGATGCGGTATCGTCTAACGAAAAACCCGGAGCGGTAATATCGGAATTCGACGCCGAAGACCTTTTATTCATAAAAAACATACCCGTAGAGACGTCGCCCGACAAATCCGATAAAATGATCAACTTCATCGTAAAGGCCATGTCTCACGATTCGCTCCATAACATATTCCACGCCTTTCTTTCAGATAAAAACAGGCCCGGAGAAGCTATATACGAATATTTAAAAGCCGGCTTATCTTACGGAAGGCTCGTAGACAGTCACATCTGCGATGAAAGGGTCCGGCGCGTCCACGACCTGAGCGACGGCGTATGCTGGGAAACGCACCGAATGCTCGGTCTTTTAAGATTTTCTCTCACCGGCGAAGGGATATATTACGCGAAAATAGAGCCTGACAATAACGTGGCCGGACTTCTCGCCCCTCATTTCGCGCACAGGCTTCCGGACGAACGCTGGCTCATACATGACATCAGTCGCGGAACTGGAGCTTTTTATGATAAAAAAGAATGGACGATATCCGACATAAGCATCGACGCCGAACCCGAATTTTCCCGCGAAGAAATAAAATACCGCGAATTATGGAAGACGTTCTTCAGATCGGTCGCCATCGAAACCAGGACGAATCCAAAACTTCAACGCCGCTGCATGCCAAAAAGATACTGGAAGCATCTGGTCGAAATGAATTAACGGTGTTATGCGGCAATCTGTTTTTTTATGACAAATACCAGTAATTCGTGAATGCCATGTTGCCGTCAGTTGTGTACCTTATTATTGCACCATTTGTCGCACAAGTTATTGTTACTTGCTGAGATGAAAAAAATGAGCCACTAGCTGGAATTATTAATGGTGTTTCGGCTTTATCCATCATCAATGGTAATAGATCGGCTGAAATAGCAATTCTGAACTTTCACCACCAAGGCGTCCGCCCGGTTCAAAGCTACTACGTCTAGCCGAACGGCAATCTGTAGCTATAAATGTAGAAGAGCCGCCGCGCAAAAAATTACTCGTCTATCAGGCAAACATCTCATTCACTCGCACTTGCCTGAACTTCACTGGCCTGCGGACAGGGCAAGCCGGAAACCGATGAAGTCGTCGCGGTCCGACGGAACGAAGCTGCCGCGATGGGCCGAACGGCAGCCGTAGGAGGCGAGGCTGCTCCAGCCGCCGCCGCGAATCACACGGTAAGAACCCGTAGCAGGCCCAACAGGATCAGTTACAGCGGAACTTCCATAACTGCCATACCAATCGCTGCACCATTCCAACACGTTGCCAGACATATCGTAAAGGCCGAATGTATTGGGCAATTTTTCACCGGCCGGATGTGTTTTTGAACCTGAATTACTGATGTACCAAGCGTAATCGCCGATCAAGGTATATGATGAATCGTCGCCCCAATAAAACCGTGTTTGTGTTCCCGCGCGAGCAGCGTACTCCCACTCCGCTTCCGTTGGCAATCTGAAGCCGCTATAGCCGGACGGTTTTAAAGTGTTTATCTTTTCAATAAAGCCGCCAGTATTGCATATATCGTTCCATGAAACCTGCTCTACAGGGTAATTGTCTCCGGTCTTGAAATAACTTGGATTCGCTCCGCTCATAAGCGCTTTCCACTGACCCTGCGTTACTTCGTATTTTCCGACGTAATAATCTTTTGATATTGTTACCGTATGGACCGCTTCATTTGAACTGCGGTCCTGCTCAGTTGAAGGGCTTCCCATCTGAAATGTCCCATGCGGTATCTTTACCATTTCCAGCATCACGCCGCTGCCAAGGTCAATTTTTATGGTTTCGCCGGCTGGCGGAACTGCGCTAATAGTGTATACAGCGCTCACTATATCTGAGGCGCCCATACCACTTTTAACCGCTATAGCCTTGATCGTCGTTGTTGTTGACACCGCTATAGATG
>CAZJFS010000053.1:0-25431 GCA_964545075.1 uncultured bacterium | reverse complement strand
ACGGAATTATAGTATTGGTGACTTCTATTAAAGGCGTTGTCACTATATTGCTGACATTCAAGTTTTTATCGGTTAACTGTAATGAAAACGAATACTGACCTATAACCGCCGGCGTAAAATAAAAATGGCTTCCCGAATCTTTAGTTGCGACCGTCGGGCCCGAAATCTGGGTCCATTTATAAACAAGCCCGGTTTTGCCATCTTCGGGATCATAACTCGTGCTTGCATCCAGATCTATGTCTGATGCGCCGGAATAGTCGGTCGTCACAAAGTATTTTTTCGCCGTGTCATATTTTATTATAGCCACGGGCGGCAAATTAATGGAAGCGTTGATTTCAAAATTATTATAAGTGGTTTTAGAAGGATAATATGCCGTCGATATAGCATTTTCAGCTTCTATTCGATATTCATATTTAGTTTTATCAACGGTGAATTTTGTTTCACTTAAAGTCAGAGTATATTTCTGTTTTCCGGCCAGAACTTCTCCGGTCGCCGCCATTACATATAACGTTTCAGTTCCGCCGACTTCCCGCAAATAAAGTTTGGGAAATCCGGTTTTTAATGTCGAATCCGTCGTTATATCAGCGCTGATAGTAACAGACGAATTAGGTCTTAACACAAGAGCGGGTTCTATTCCATAATACTGGTTCGCTTCGATAGTGGGAACGCCTACCAGATACGAGTAAAAAACATTCGGCGCGCCGATCGGAAACGCGGTGGCGTTGATGCCGTCAGTCGCCGCAAAATAATAATCAAAAGATATATAATCCACCGGCAGCGACGCTGAAAAAACCGAGCCTTCAGAACCCGTCATTGGAAATTCTACGAACGCTGACGTACCATATTTTTTTGCTAAAAGCTTAACTTTTGGACTTCCAACGTTATCGACAGCTTTTATGCGTACATTATAAGTCAATCCATTTTCAGAAGTTTCTCGAAACACTTCAGGCGCAAGCCTTGTAAATACCGGCGAATAAAAATCCGGAATACTATACGAAGTGGGGCCGGGACCGCAGCCGGTCGAAGCCCAGAGCATCGTCATCACAAAAAGGGAGATGTAAACGAATATTAGCGTAAATCTACTTATTTTTAATTTCAATATACTCACCTCGCCTTAAGGAAGGATGCTTGCGGAAGCATCCAGCTGAAGACCATTTCCGTTGTAGTCAATACCGTAAAAAGTTATTTTAGCGGTCAACATTCTATTATCTGTGGAATTTGCAGTATCTTTATACATTTCGACTTTCACTTTAGAATTCACTACCTGGATTGGAAACGTATTACCTGACGCAGTAGCGTTAGCACCGCTTGTAGTCGTCGAAGTGGTTGTCGCGGTCGAAGAAGTAGTAGAGGAACTTGTCGCGGTTGACGCCGTAGCGGGGTTTCCGTCTATCGTATACGTCATTTCGACTCCGAAAGAAAGGGCGCCTATTTTTTCGCCCGTATAGCTGTCAACATATTCAACCTTGTAATTTTTCAAAGTTACGGGAATCGCGCCAAGATTTTGAAAAGTTATTGCTAAAGACGGAAACTTACCATTTTTAACGATCTCGGTTTCATCGGTTTCACCCGATGTAAGCATTACTACCGAAGGTGAAACATTGGGAATTATTATGCCGGCCGCTTCATGCGTTATATTGCTCGCGCCCGTGCATCCGCCAAAAAACATCATCGCTAAGATGGAGATGGCCGCTATATACTTGATCTGTGTCATATATTTATCCAACATTTTATATTCTCCTTTCGACTGTTTTTAAAAACCGTTATTTTCTTTTTGAAATAATTTTCGCCCTTATGCTTTCAATCATACTCTGCGTCCTATCGTCGCGATAAATGAATTTAGCTTGTTTGTTTTCGACGGGCGCTTCAGTTTTTTCAACAGCCGTTTCAGTTATCAGAACGGGTTTCGTATTTACGAGAACGGCTTTTGTTTTAACCGCGGCTACTTTCGGCTTAACGACTTCAGCCGGAACTTCAACTGGTCTTGTGTCCTCCACGATTTTTTTAGACACGCATACCACAGCCGGCTCTTCAATCTTCGCTGCAACTTTCTCAGTAGCCAAACGTTTTGTTTCTTCTTTTTTAGGTTCTATGTATGTAACTGGAACGGCTTTAATCGGCACTTCGATCACTTTGGCTTCCGGTTTCGAAGCTTCGAGCATCTCTCTGTTTGCTTTAGGAATTTCGTAGTCGTCACGAACATTTTTTTTCACATATTCTTCATCGTGAATGTTTAAAAATTCCGATATGCTGCCCTGTTCACCCGCGTTAGGAAACTTGTTTTCAACGATCTTCGGATATTTTTCCTGTTGAGCCGCCGTCTGGCGTGAATCTTTTTCAACAATCTTCGTCGTAATAAAGATCAAAAGTTCTTTTCTATCGTTTTCGGCGTCCTTGGATGTAAAAAGTTTGCCTATAAGCGGAATTTTTGATATATTTGGAACCTTTGTGGCATTGCTGTTGACCCTGTTATATATCAAACCTGAAATGATCAAAGTTTCGCCATTTTTCAGTTCCACGAAGTTTTTGGTAGATCTGGAGTTGATTTTAGCCGCCGTGTCACCGTTTGCGAAGCGTTCCGTACCGAGATAATTGCTGATATCGACCGTTACATCCAGTTTTATATAACCTTCCTGGTTAATGCTTGGAATGGCGCTCAGCGATATACTTGATTTTGCCTTATCGATGGAAGAGCTCGAGACCAGTATCCCCTGCTGATTGGTGCTCTGGGTTAAACGTGGAAATGGAAATTCTTCAGAAATATTGAATTTGGCTTCCTGATTATTCAAGGTTATTGTCGAAGGCGAAGCCAATATCCTCGCGTGTAATTTATTTAATTGAGGTATTACTTGAGTCGTAAAATGGTCCGAATTTATCTTGCCGTAATCAAGACCTAAGGTAAGCCCTTTATCGTTAAAGGTTATCGATTTATTATTCATCGAGTTGAGGCCGTTAGGCGAATTATAAAGCGTGTCATATACCCATTTCATGGTATTGGTCATAGAATCCTTCAGATTGACCTCTATGATCTTCGCTTCGATCAGCACCTGCGGTGATGATGTATCGAGGATTTTGATCATTTTTTCCATTTTTTTGATATATTCGGGCCTATCGATAAGTATCAGCGCATTCGTTCTTTTATCGGTAAGTATGCTACCCTCAGGTGATCTCATGGCTTTAATTATGTCGACTATTTCGGAAGCCGGCCCGCCAGTCGCCGATGAAGAAGTTGAACCGGCAGCCGCCGTCGTCGATGCTGTGCCTGTCGAAGATGAGCTTGCGGATAACGAAGCATTTTGTAGTATTACCACTTTTGTGACAAGTTCAACCTTTTTGTTCTCTTTTATTTCGACTTTACTGCCTATCAAGCTTTCCCTTTCGGAGAATTTTACGGGAACTTTTACGGTGTCAGCGGTTTCACTTTCCAGCGCACCCGCTCCATATGCTATTGCATTGAGCTTCGTTCCAGCCGCAGCTTTTATGTCCAGAATGTCGGAAGTGTTGCCAAGCAGTTCTTCGCTGCTCCGCGATAATAAATTGGAAACAGGCGCTTGAACGGCATTGACATTGACATCAGAAGGGTTCTGATTAACTTGAGGCGCCGAGATTTGCACGACGTCCATTTTTTTAGAAACTTCAACTTTATCTGCAGGTTTATTTTTTACTTCCATAAGGTTTAATACTTTAGAATAATAAATCCCTGCAATTTTTTCAACCTGTTCGCTTTCATAGCTTGAATGAACTACGCCTTTTATTACCGCCGTTTCTTTAGCTATGCTGATATTAATCGCGTTAGCAGTTGCTGCTCCCATTATTTCATTTAATTTAGATTTTAATTCAAGTATGTCGTCGTAAACGGATATAAAATATGATTTAATAAAATTTGGCGGCGCATTTTCTGGCCATATATTTAATTCCGTGCGTCCAACCTTCACACCCAGCAATAGTACTTCCTTTGAAGATATTATCGTAAATTCAGCAATTCCTGGATTGCCGATCGCCACTCGTTTCATTACATCGTCCAATTTAAGAATTTTGGTTGTGGATAACGGTATTTTTATAGTTCCGCTATTTCCAACCTCAGCCTGAGCAAGGCTAAACAAAACAAAAATGTATAGAATCAATAGCCCGGATATAATCAAAGTTCCAAAATATTTTCGAGTTAACATAATAAAAAGTCCCCCTTCGAATTTATAATAAAAATTTATTTAACAATTTCAGGAGCTAGTTTATCTTTCCCTCTACATCTTTCAACACTATAGTCTCTTTCGGCAACCTTAACCGCTGGCGACTGTTGTTGCATTTCCATGGATTGTGTCGGCTGTAGTCGGTTTCTTTGCATACCCTGATTCTGCTGTTCCATTAAAAGGTCAGGATTAAAATTAGGATCCGACGGATCGAAAGCCGGACGCCCGGAAGTTGGCGATTTGATTGCAGCCGGTTTCCCGGCGAATATTTCAAGCGCTTCTTTTTTAGTAAGAGCTTTACCCATCGTAACTTCTTTAGAGCCGCCATTAACCGAAGTTTCTTTCGTCCCTTCAGCAAGTTCTTTCAGAGCGCTCATATCAAAATCTGCTTTCGATCTGAGCACGAGGCTAAACGTCATTTTTTGAGGGCTGCGGCTCACAAGCGATATTATCTCCGCGTCACCGGCAGTGGCGGCAAATGTGATCTGCTGAACCGGAGTAGCTTTGATGCTGGTCTGTGGTTCGGCGCCGGCCGCGGTATTTTTAGGATCCGGAGCTCCCGGAACGCCGGTTGGAAGCTCGGAGCCTATCGATAATACCTGCACACCGGCAAGAATAGTTCTGATAGGTTCCGCTACGGTTTTATCACTGAATATGCCTACGATATCGACATAATCGCCTTCACGCACGAAACCGCCGACCGATTGTATGGCGTCAACGGGAATAGTTATGGCGACCTTTCCAGGCGGTATGGCTTCGGAAAGTCTTTTGGGAACAAATAATATTTTATCGGTTACGTTCTGATTCGTAAACGCGTCAGATGCTTTTATCTTGGTAGTCGAGACCTTGCCGACAAGCGCGGCTTCCGATGTAATACCGGTTCCGCCAAGTTTTATCCAGGCTTCATCAGTATCATAGGTATCAAACGCCTTGAACATTTCCGGAGTTATCTCGGTCTTAAGCTTAATATCCTGCGTGGCGCGGAAAATTATAACTTTAGCGACCACGGGAGCTTTTGGTTTTAACTGTTCGCCCGTATCCTGCGGCTGTTTCGGCATCATGTTCATGGCCACTAAGATAGCCATAATGCCCACGATAACTGCTACTAAAAACCTTCGGTTCATAAAAAACCTCCTGAAATTATTTAAAAATAGTGGTAAATTAATATTTTTACTAAAAAATCAAACTAAAAAACGCCGGGAATAACCTTTTACTTTTTATCTTATCGGATATTAAATGCTTTACTTTATCATAAAAAACTCGCGTTAAGACCGGTGACCGTAGCTAAAGAAAGGCCGGACTGTTTCAGTCCGGCCTTTCTTTAGCAGTGAATAGTTAATAATGTATAATAAATAGTTGTTGTTCTCAACTTATTATTTGAGATAACCTACGAATTTACCTCTAACCTCGCCGTATGTCGTCGCTCCTACTTCATTATAAACAGGATCGGCGTCGGCATGCGCGACGTTATCAGAAAGATAGAAAAGCGCATAAGCTTTTATCCTCACCTTGTCGCGTCCTATTATTTTATAAATAAATGCCGGCGTATTTGCCACGTTCGTCGCCTGAGTACACGCGAGCGAACCGTTGGTTTTAAAAGTCGAAACTATAGGAACAAGAACAAAACGAGATGAGCCATCGGCGTATTCAAGATAACTTCTTTTAGCGGCGCCGCTCGAAATAGGGGTCTGAAGATCGGCGCTATAAATACCGGTAACACCGGCAACAGTGGCGTCCTCATAACAGTATGGAAGCGAATCGACAAGCTGATCGCCAGCGATATCGCCGGGATATGTAGCGCTTATCGTTCCGAAAAGCGACGGAGACCTGCCATATGTCATTGTTTTTGTATATTCACTCTTGTCGCCGTCATACCCGCCATCGGTCATATTCCAGTCTATTATTCCATAAGACATGTACGAACCCGTCTGAGGATTATTCGGAGAAAGGGAGCCGATCATAATGTTATCAAGGATAAGGCGGTATGTTTCAACCAGCTTCGGATCGTGGCCGGCCAGGAAAGAGAACCATCCTTCGCCGTATTCGGCAGCGAGATATTTTATCTGAGTGGCGCTTATCCTGGCAAGTATATTCACGGGGGAGTTTTTCGGCCCTGTAACGGATTTGACGTAAGCGGCGGCGAAAGAATCCGTAGCGCCTGAATATCCCGGAAGAGTAAACTTATGGTTTTGAATAACGGCGAGAGGGCGCTTATATTTGTCGGCCGTATTGTCCTGGTTGACCACCGTAAAATTACTCGTGTTATTTCCGTTTATCGCTCCAGTGGCTCCATTCATGGCGTCAGGATTGAAACCTGTGAACGCGAAGCAAAAACCATAATCATACGTAGAGTCCGCATTTACAAGCCTGTTTCCCGAAGCGTCCTTTTGAAGCGTACGATCGAGCGTTTCGGTGGCATAACACATGGTGAACATATAACCGCCGGCTACGACCCAGTCGCGTATCTTTCTAACGACCGCATATTTTCCCGTATATGTGGCCGCGTTGGCGGCATCCGGCATTAGCGCCGAATTTATGACATTATTTATATACGAGCTCTTCACGTTAACGTTATTCGCCATAGTATTTTGCTTTTCGGAAATCAGTTTTTTATTATAATCCGAACGCCCCTGTTCGGCGGGCAGGCAATCGCGCTTATAATTTTTAGTTATATCGGCCATTCTGAAGCGATTATAAATATCGCGCCCGGCCGGATCGGCAAGCATCTTAACGTCACGCGCCATGGCTTCGTCGCCGAAGCGGTTCTTAGCCTGATTCGCGTTGCGAGACATAAAGGCGGTGAGTTCTATTTCGGCCGCCCTGTCAGCCATGCTCTTGCGCGGCTTCGGCGAAGCCATGGCAGCCGTCCATCTCGCTCTTTCAAAGGCGTTGAAGGTTTTAAGCCGGACCGAGTCCAACGCATTATGCCATGAAGACGCTGACGCATCCGCCATGGCCGATACTGAACGGAAAATCTCCTTCATAAAAGGAATCTTACTTTCATGACAATCCGGACATTCGCCATCGTTCATGGTTATCCCAAAATTTGACTGAGCGCTGCTGGTATCGATAGCCTGTTTTCCGGTATATCCGACGACCTGCGTGTTGGCCGAATCGATGATAGTGTATTTGACCCTGAAATAAAGGTCTGTCGATCTTCTATTGTTGCCAGTTGCGTTGAGCATGACTTCGCCCGAAAAGCATCCATTTCCAAGATTCGTGAGATTGTAGTTAGGCGATGTGACCGTCCTGGCTGGAGTGCCGCCGGTTCGGCCCAGATTGTACGCGGATTTAGCAAATTGCGTATTGAAATAAGCCGAAGTAATGTTTCCTTCGTTAATATTGGCCGGCCGGGTGTTTATCATTATATAAACCTTGCCGTTCAAATTATAAGTATATGTAGTCGATGAACTCGTTCCGGCGGTATTATAATCGACGCCTTCGGAAAAATATTTATTGCGGCTTAAAATCGCGCGGACTTCGGACGTGGTTGAAAAAACGCAGAACTCCTGAATCGGATTATAGCTGGCGTAAAAACTATCGTATATCTTCATTTCCAAATACCATAAACCCAGATGGCACGCCGGGGAAAGGGACGCGAAATCCTGCGAGCCGTTATAAGTTCCATCCGCGTTATTGGTCAGCGTGGATAAATTAACAAGGTGGCCCGTCCCCGTATCGCTTTTGCGCGCGCAGTAAATTTTCGCGGATTCTTCTGTAATGTTCATCGAATCAACAATATGAGATTGAATTTTATAATACATGTTAGTACTGGTATCATTAAACGCATAAGTCGATGAAGATAAATTTCCCATCGCGGAAACGATGTATGATTGGGTAGAAACGTTGGTACCCGTTATATTTATAACTTTTGTAGGGTTATATAAGACGCCGTTGCCGTCTTTTATATAAAAATTTACCTGCCAGTTGCCGTTATGAACATTAGAGTATGCCGACCAGTTAAAATTCGCGGTGTAACTCATATCTCCATTATTCGTAAGCGGTATATGAGCAGATACGTGCGGCGAAGCCGTGTGGAAATTACACTGGACGGTAAAATAAGCGTCCGTTATATTATATCTGTTCAACTCGCTGTTTAAGACCTTGAGATACATCACGGCGTTTCTGTTGAACGCATCGTCGTTAGTGGAGCAATCAGAATGAGAAGACGTGATGAACGTTGAAACGGGACCAAGACTATAGGTATATGTCGCGGTGGATTTCAAACTATTGAAGGCTATGATGTTATAAACACCTGGAGTCAGAAGAGGCGTTACGAACTCCACTTCAAAGGAACCGTTCGAATCCGCGGTTATCTTCTGATTGTCGATTATCGTCGCCGAGCCGGAATAGTCAGCCGGAAGCGTTAAATTCTGAACCGCTCCATTGAAATATAGTTTGATATCGGCCGAGTTAGCAGCGAATCCTGAGCCGGAAACCTTCACGACTTCACTCGAAGGTCCCGCATTATACGGAGTAGAAGTATCGGTAAACGTCAGCGTCGGAGTGTAATTGGTTACCGTGTAGGATGCTATGTTAGACATGGGCGCATTATCGACATAAGCCTGAACATTGTAAACTCCATCGGGTGCGTCGGCCGGAATATTAAATTTCATCTCAAACTTTCCGTCATAATCGCTTCTTATCAGCTTATTATCAGGAGGAAACAAAAAGTCGGCCGAATAGGTGGGGGTATCGACAAGCTGAAGTTCGGTGGTACCCATCATCAATTTTATGTTGTTTATCATCGGCGTGAAATATACGCCTCGGCATATTAATTCACTTCCGGAAGGCCCGGAACTAATATCGCCGACAAGATCGTATATCGCAATCTCCGCGGTCGTCGTATTTCTGACGGTATAAGTCAGCGGCTGAGTCGAGGAAGATGCGCCGGCATAGGCTTTTACTTCATAAGTTCCGTCGGCGGTAGTTTCCGGAATAGTAAATCGCACATTGAAGTTTCCGGTGGCATTTGAAGTGATAAGGCCGCCATAAACGAAATCATCAGAATAATAACTTGTATCTTCAGGATTGACGGTTAAATTATTAAATTTCACTGAAATACCGGTGTAATTTGGAACAAAGCCGCTGCCTGCGACATAAAGAGTGGTTCCTCTGGGGCCGGCGTCAGGAATTCCTATATAGTCATTGATCGCAATCGCCGGAGTCCTGTAGTTATTGACATTGAAAACAACTTTATTTGAAATGGCCTGAACCACCTGAGCGTAAACTTCATGCGTTCCGTCGGGAACATCGGGCGTCGAGAACGTAACTTCGAAATTACCGTTGGTATCGGCAGTTATGAGCGAATTTGAAACATTGCAGTTTAAATATGTCGTCGTTTTTGAAACTTCCTGACCCATACCGTCGAATTTCAAGACGATATTCTTCTGATAAGAACCGAAATTGGAACCGGTAACCTTTATTAAGTTATCGGTAGAAACGTTATGGTCGAATGTGGCTGCGTTGACAGCGGTAATAATGGGTATGAGCGTAGATTCGACGACGTTATACGTGAGATAGTTTGACGACGCGTCGCCGCCGTCGCTCGCCTGCGTTCCACCGCGTCCGTACACGAGATATTTTCCGTCCGGTTTCTGAGGTATGGTAAAATAAACTTCAAAGTTGCCGGCGTCGTTGGCTCTCACGACTGGATTACCGCCGCCATCCGTTGTTATCGAGCACCCTGAATAAGTCGATGTAAGCGTCGGCGTCATTATCTGATCGCCGAAATAAATGCGTACGTAGTTAAAACTGTTAGTGCCGCCCGTCCAGTTCCAGCCCTTGACATATAAAAGCGAGCAAGGTCCGGTTTGAAGGCCATTTGTCGAATCGGTGTCCCAGATTGATATCCATGGGACCGGCGTCTGGCCCGATTCGCCGATATTCTGCGTAAAATCTTCGTGATGCAGATGTAGCCAAGTATAAGGTCTTGTGGGATCGGTAGCGGGAGTAGTAAGTATGTCCGCGAGAACTTCGGTATCATAAAAATTATCATAAGGAATTCCGGCGTCATCTAAAGTTCTTGTGACCGCATCCGAACCGGACGAATAAACGCCTATGCGCGGAGCGGTAGTAAGATTAATTACCGCCGTGGTTTGTTGCATTATCGTTGTCGCATCGGTCACGATCCAATATTTTACCCAGGGATATAAATAATTACCGGTAACGCTGTCGTATTCGGCCGTAAAAATACCGGTTGAACCAAAAAGCCCCGAACCCGAAGTTCTAAGAGCTCCGAGCCTTATCAATATATTTGGATTATAATCGAACATAAAAGATCCGCCGCGATAACCCAGCAGCCATTGTATTCGCTCGATACCGCCGCCGCCGCGGCTTTCAGGGGTTAAAAGCCAGAGCGCCATTCCGTACGATCGTTTATAACCGATGGACCACTGGTCGTTTATTCCGGTTTCATCGCTTCCCATAGGAATTATTACCTGCGTTCCGACCGGCGTAGCCGCATCTCCCGATGAAACGCCATTTCCAAGCTTCAAAACATATTCCTGACCGGGCGTAAAAGCATCGACCTGATCATAGTTTCCGGACGGGGTCATATTTATGATCTTGCTTGTAGGATCATAAGGCAGGTTAAGATTGCGATGGGGCATCGCCCAGGGCATTACATGATACTGCGCCTGTTTTATAACGGATGTCTTGCCGCTGCCGTCCACTTCAACGGCTTTTCTGGCCTGAACTTCCTGGCTGTCAAAACCTATCACTTTGGCGAAAGTGTAATCTACCGTTTTCGTCCCGGTTATAAAGACCCTGTTACCGGCTATCGTTATATTACCCGCGGCGATAGTCACGCCGTTTTTAGCCGCGAACGATATTGCGGCGTTTCTTACCGCGGTTTCCTGGGTCGAACTGATGGCCGCGGAACCTATCTTATATTTTGCAAGTTCGCGCGAAGCTGCCATGGCGGAAGCTTCTACCGATTCCTCGATACGGGCCGTTTCAAGATATACCCTTGAGACATCAATAACTATAGCGGCTACGGCGCAGAACGCGATAATGCCGACCGCTACGATTATTATGACGGAACCGAGGCTTTTTCGCTTTTTAGGGTTGAAAACATCTCTTAAATAGCCCATATCCACATCCCCCTCGCAATATAAAATAAATTTTCAAAAATTATATTCGTTACATTGGCGCCAATCGCGCCTGCATACTGAGTTTTAGAATAAAGGTCCCGCTCATTCCCTTAAAACTGCGGTCGGGATTAAGTCCCATGATAGAAGCGCAAAGCATAGTATGGCCATATATCGCGGTTATTTTGGCGTAACTTGGAAGCGCGGCGTTTGAAGGTTCGACCGTCAGATCGTCCGATGGATTATTAGGGGTGCCGCTATCGGAATAGAAAAAAACTTCAGCCGGAAAGGTCGTTACCGCTTCATTATTTGCAGTTAAAACATTCTCGGTTGAATCGAGCTTGTACGGCCCATAAATAGTTCCATCAGGCCCGAGTATCTGAAGGCAATTATAATCTATCATGAATGCGCCTTTTAAAAGCGCTTTTACGACCTTAAGGCCCGAACCCATCTGACCTCTGCACATTGAGGCTTCTTTAGCGGCTTTTCCTAGCGCGTAATTCATCCCGAGATAATTTTTCAAAAGAAAGCCGAACTCGAAAATTCCCATGACCGTCATAATGACGATCGGAAATATCAGAGCGAATTCAACCGTCGCCTGGGCTTTTTTATTTTTATTACGGAAGTTTTCTAATATAGTCATCATGTCCAAGCTCCTTTGAGCGCTTTTATTCCTATATAATGCAATTTATATACCGTTATATTTTCATTACTGTCTTAACATAGGTCGCGTTTATATCCGGATATGCCGTGACGCTATTGAGCCTGAAAACGGCAAAACCTATTATATGGTAATAAGCGTTATTTCCGGTGCCTCCGGTAGTGTCGTATATCGGAATCAAAATCTCCTTACCGAGAAGAGCCGAAAGCGCATCTCTAACGCCCGAAGCGTTTTTCTGGCCGGTCATCGAATAAACATTTTCGGGAGGCGCTATTTTATGGGGCGCACTATCCGGATTTGAGATCCACGCCGCGAGTTCGTTAGGCCCGGCATTATTACCGCCAGCGGGGTATGCGACACCGATATCAAGCCATCCAAACCCGCCCGCTAAAAGCCAGTCGCCTTTTATCACGACAGGATTCCCTGTAAGCGTGCAATAGCTTTCCGTAACAGCTATAGGCATAGCGCCAGTAAGCCGGAATTGGCTTACGCCGCCGACCCCGGGAGCCATTTGATTCGGATAAAATGTGTTTACCGGCCATGTGTTCGTCGAAGTGATTTGAAACTGCGGTGTGCTTATCATGCCGGCGTAGGGAATTACAACATCGTGGTTATATCGAACACTTATTTCGACATACGAACATCTCCAATCGGTAGGCACCATCGTAACATCGTCGGTAAAGTTAGTTATCGTATAGTTATCATGCCTGAAAAAAAGCCTTTCGCCAAAGCCGCCAACCGGATTTCCTCCAGTCAGTATGGTTCCGCTCGCATTCTTGGTAAAAGGACCATAAGCGACACCGGTTTTAGAGATTATCGTTAAATTTTCCTTTTTTATATTTTCACCGAGGCCGTCTAAAAGCTTTCCTACGATAAGCACTTCGGCGGAGGAATATCCTACGAGCGTGGAACCGTAACGGCACGCGTCGGCGACCGCGCGGTTTAATGCGATATAGTCGTTAATTATAAGGCCTATCTCGATGGTACCCACGAAAAATATAATTAAAATCGGCAGAACAAGAGCGAATTCAACCATTGACTGGCCAGGGCTCCGTTTCCCCTTTTTTAAAAAGTTCTGTATCAACATTATCTCACCTCGTAATCGTATTTAAAAGCAAAAATTTTATCTGTACCACAGGTAAAGATAAGCAATTATCGTTCCAAAAGTTATCGAAACTCCAAATTTAAGGTTCTTTTTCAGCATCGGTTTAATTTCTTCGTTAGAAACCATAACATTATTATTGAAGTAAATAACGGCCATATTTAAAATCCCGCTCAGTTTATAGCTTTTCATCATATCCAGCAAAAAAACGAATAACGAAAGAAAAAAACTCACAACGCCGATAGCTAAAACCGAATAAAATAAAAATACATATCCCTTCAGCGCGCCTATCGCCATAAGAAGTTTCACGTCGCCTCCGCCAAGCGCGCCGATAAGGTAAGGAAGCACGAAAATAATTAAAGCAACTAATATGCCGTAAACGCTGTTGAGTAATCCGGCATAAGCGGTCGCCTGGCCGGAAATCATGAAATTTAGTAACAAGCCGCCCGCCATAGCCGGCAATGTGACCCAATTATAGATCTTGCCGCTTTTCAGGTCGGTATATAAGGAAATAAAGAGTATTGAAAATAATATTATGTCAATCAAATTTTGCATTAGCCTCTCCAGTACTAAATTATAACACAATTTTTAATTTCGGGCAATATAAAGCAGATGATAAAACTCATATATTTTAGACATCAAAACTTTTTCATCCATAAAAAAATAAGCCGCGGTTACCAGATAAGCCGGAATGTCCGGCGCGATGTCGTTCAGGCCGTAACAGTCTATGGCGCATTCCGGAACTATCCACCTTTTAAGAGCGTAATGAGGCTGAAGAGTCTTTTTTTCACTTCCATGAGCCTGAACCGGAAGAATTGAATTAAAAAACTTTCTACGCGCGAGCATGTGATCATAGATAAAATTTCCTTTATCCGAAAAATGAAGGGCGCCATTGAAAATAAATGGTTGCCTCAGGAAATTGAAATAATAATTTTTTATGAAACCCCGGTTATCGAAATCTGAAAATTTCAAAGCCGTTTCAGTGAATATTCGCCCGAATCCGCGGCAATAAAGGTTATAACAAGCCTTCGCCAGATTGTTCGCGGGAATATTTAAAAAATTTTTATTTTTTTCAAGATACGCAGGGATCAGAGCGATAAACTCGCGCTTAAAACTTTCGCGCAATTCCACGTTGCCTAATATGCTTATCGAAAAGAAACGGCTGGCTGAAAAATCAGGATTTTCAAGCACGGCGGCCGCGAATTTTTTAACGCCTTCAAAAGTCGCGCCGGAAGATATAAGAAACGCGGCCAAAGGAGCCGAGCCGCGATTTTGCGTCATGGACGCATCAAGCTTTAATAAAGTTTCATGGCAGGCGCCGAATTTTTTCAGTTTGAACTGGCAGGCGGCCAGGTTATTTAATCCAAGAAGCTCATACGGCAGCGCCTCGTTATATTTTTTTGCGGCGACATATGCGTCTTCATAGCGGCCGATATCGTGATAAAGCGCTGAAAGATGTAAGAGCGCGGCCATATTCGGATAATCGCGCACGCTTTTTTCAAGGCAGGACAGCCCTTCAGCTCTGTTGTTTTGCGAAAGCGCGCCGATGCCTTCCTCGCATAAAAATCCGGAGTTGAAGACGCTGAAAAGAAAAAACAGGACGGCGGCCGAAAGCGCCAGGACAAAAGATTTTATAACGATATTTTCCCTGGCGTTTTTAAGCATTGCGGGCGGAGCGGAAACATTGAACCTCAAAAAAATTATCAGAAATATCAAAAGAAAAGATAAATTCATATACCATTGCGGAAAAGCGTTTATATTGTCCGCGAAAATTATAAAACATAAAAGCAGCGCCGTAAAAAAAGAAAACAGCGAAACATAACGAAATAGGGGCTTCGCAAATTCGAAATCGATAGGGCTTTTAACCGCGGCGCGCGAAGAATTACTTTCCATAGCGGTTCTCAGCGCTATTGCGCAGGCCGCCGTGGCGATGTATTCCATATATATCAGGATCGTCATGAAGCTATGCGGCATTGAAAGGCCCTGAAAATAAAGGGAAAACAGTGAGGCGAGCGCCGCCATTGAAAAAAGCCGCCCTTCTTCGCCGGCCGGAGAAAACCGCAGGATCGAATAGCGATATGTTATATAAAGGATATAGAAAAAAGCAAAAGCCGAAAAAAGAAAATAAACGACGCCGCCTTCGCAAAGCCGGTTAAGTATTATATTGTGGCAGTCGACAAGGCTCATGGCCGTAGTCCGGTATTTCGGTAAAAATAAAGACGCCTGGCCCAATCCGACGCCCTTCAGCGGATGATCGAGAAACGTAAGGACTGCCGCGCGATATATTTGAAGCCGCCCGTCCTCGGATTGTATGTCGTAATTTTCATTCACCTGAAAAGATTTGAATATCCTGACGAATGCATCGGTAGTAAAAACGGCGCCAAAAATAGTCATTATTAAAAAACATGCCAGAAGTTTTCGCGACGCTCCCTTTGCGTCCGGGCTCTTTAATCCCCACAAAACCATGAACATAACTATCATAATAAGATTGAGCTGCGCCACGCGGGAACTGGTAAGAAAAACGTTAAGGCACTGTATCAGGAAAAAAGCGAGGTAATGCATCCTGGACCCGGCATTTTTCGCGGAAAAATACAGGAAAATAGTGAACGGGACGGAGGCGATGACAAGCGTCGCATGGTAATACGGATAGACCAGGGTAAAGCAGATCCCGGAAAAATAAACGCCCATAACGTATTTGCTATAGAAATAAAACGCCATGGCCATGTATACATATAGTTCGATGAAACCTGTAAATATTTTAATGAATTCGTGAAAGTCCTCGCGGGATGATATGACCGTGTAAAGGGTCATGAAAAGCAGTATCGCCGAAAGGTATTTGGAAATTTCTATGAAGCCGATCTGAACGCATTCGGAAAACAGGGTAAGCGAAGCCAGTATTATGACGTTTATAATGCTTATGCGTACGACGGAAAGGCTCTTCGGTTCTACGGACCATTTCGGAAAAAAGAAAAGAACGGCGAGATAAAGAAGCGTTATCGAGAAAAACGCCGGAACATTGGTAAAATCAGTCAGTCCGCCGTTATATAGAAGCTGAAGAAAGAAAACGAAGGATATGTATAAATATGTGAATGTCTTGAAATTTAACATTTCGCCTTCTTTTTCACTGTACCGGTATTGAAAATTAAAAACACTATTGCTCACTTTTTCAAGTAGAACAATAGTGTCTTTATCTAAGCTATGTTGTTTTCAAACAAGTTGCAATAGCAATTAGCTCTTGATGGCTGTGGATGTTTTGTTGAAAAGGCCGGTGAGTGATGTGCCCGTTGCTGAGAGAGCAGCGATAACAACGATAGCGATGAGGCCCAATATCAAACCGTACTCAACCATACCCTGTCCATCTTCGTTCATGAATAAATTTTTCATAACTTTACCTCCTGTGTTTGTTTTTGGGGTTAATATTAACTTAACTATACTTTACTATATCATTACCTGGTTGTGCTTGTAAGCCAACCCTGTATCTTTACGAAAAAAGCGTCGTATACATTACCGCCGAGCGCGGATATCGAAGCAATACAAACCAGCGAAACAATTCCTATGATGAGAGCGTACTCAACCAAGCCCTGACCGCGTTCGTTTTTAAGCATTTCAAAAAGCCTTATCGCGGCATCCTTGAACCGGGAGGTAAAATCGGTATTTTTTTGTGATGTGCCGATTTTTTTGGTTTTCATGTTACTCTCCTTGGCCGCAAACTTTAATTGCAAATAGCATGCCAAGTTCAAAAGCAACGGTTTAACTATGAAAACTTTTTTAAAAAACTCGGCTGTCGGTTTTTCACAACACTAATTGGAAAAAACGGCTTTATTCGGGTGTGATTTATTTCCGACAGTGTCGGTTTTTCGCAACACCTATTTTTCTTTTATCAAATCGACGTCGATACGGAGATTTTTAATTTTGGTATGGAGCTGAGACCGATCGATGCCAATACTTTCGGCCGTTTTTTTTATGTTGCCGCCGTTTCTTTTAAGCGCGCGCGTAATATAGTCCAGCTCGAATTTATCGTTTACCACCTTCTGGGCGTCATAAAAAGACATTTGCTCTATTTTTTCCACGCAATACGTAGAAGCGGAAATATTCGCGGCCAATCCATTCGAATCGCGGACGTTTTGAAGAGCCGCGAAAGGCATATCGATCGGCGCGGCCGGCGTTTGTTCAGATCTTATTCCCTTAAGATCCGCCGTTTCAAGGATCGAAGCCTCGTCGATATCGGTTTTGTCGCAGAGAACGAGAAGCCTTTCAATGGTGTTTTGAAGCTGGCGGACATTTCCAGGCCAGCCATATTCAGAAAGCATCGCGAGAGCGCCCGAAGTTATTTTAGGCTCGGCTCTCAAAAGTTTTTCGCTAAAGATTGAAATAAAGTGTTTTATGAGTAATATTATATCGTCACGGCGTTCGCGAAGCGCGGGAAGAATTATATTTATTACGTTGAGCCGGTAATAGAGATCTTCGCGAAAATTTTTCTTTTTTATTTCTTCTTCGAGATCTTTGTTAGTGGCCGCTATGATCCTTACATTCACTTTTATCGGGGCCGTCCCGCCAAGGCGCTCTATGATCTGTTCCTGGATCGCCCTTAAAACCTTGGCCTGAATCTGCATCGGCATATCGCCGATCTCATCCAGGAAAAGCGAACCGCCGTCGGCCAGCTCGAATTTTCCTTTTTGTTCGCTGTGCGCGCCGGTGTACGCGCCTTTTTCATGTCCGAAAAGCTCGTTTTCAAGAAGATCGGCGGGAATCGCGGCGCAATTCAAGGTCACGAAATTTTTAAAGCGCCTGTTGCTCTGCTGATGAATTTCACGGGCAATGAGTTCCTTTCCCGTTCCTGACTCGCCCGTTATTAAAACCGTAACGTCGGTCCCGCTTACCTTCGATATTTTTTCACGCACCAGCACCATATTCTCCGAGGTTCCGATAAGCTTGTGCTGGCCTTTGAGCTGGTGTTTGAGCGTAACATTCTCGCGGTCAAGATTTATCTTTTCAAAGATATGGCGGGCTATTATTTTAATCTTTTCATTTTCATAGGGCTTCGAGACATAATCGTAGGCGCCGAATTTCATCGCTTGAACCGCGTTTTCAGCATTTCCGTGCGCGGTGAGCATAACGACGTACGTCTGAGGGCGGAGCTCCTTAATGGTTTTTAAAACCTGCATGCCGTCGGTTCCGGGCATCATCAGATCGGTTATGACCAGATCGTATTCGAAGCGGTTGTCGCGGAATTTTTTGAGGCCGGCGTCGCCTGAATTCGCGGTATCGCAGATGTATTTCTCGCGCGTCAGAAGCGTCAAAAGGGAAAAAAGTATGCTTTCCTCGTCGTCTATTATCAATATCCTGCCGCCGTTTTTGCTGACCGCCATATAGTACATTCACCTTTCTTTATATTATCTCAAGCTTTCTTATCATCGTTTTTAGAGTAATCACTTTTAATGGGGACTTTGATCTTAAAAGCGGTCCCGGCCCCCGATTCGCTTTCGATAACGATTTCAGCCTTCACATCGTCAAGTATCCTTTTAACTATGGAAAGCCCCAGACCGGTGCCGGTTTTTTTATCGGTAAAAAACGGCATGAATACCTTCGGAATGTTATCGGCCGCTATTCCACAGCCATTATCGATGATTTCGACATAGCTGTAATCAGGCGCGTCGGAAGTGTTTATAATAATGCTCCGGTTCTGTTTTTTAACTTCAAGGGCCTGCATCGAATTTATTATCAAATTTAAAAACACCTGCGCCATTTCGTCGTGATCGCCGTATATGGGGATTTTGGCGTTCATATTGGTAAATATGGACACCTCGTTTTTTTTAAGCTGCGGCCCCATAAGCATTATAGTATTGCGGATAACGGTGTTCATATCAAAAAACGAATATTTACCGTATGCCCTGGGCCGCGACAGGGAAACGAATTCATTGGTAACCTTATTGAGCCGATCGACTTCAGAAAGGACGACGTTTATGACCTTCAATTTTTCGGCGTCGCCGGCGGCGTCTTCCTTTAAAAGTTCGACCAGGCTCCTGATCGAAGTAAGGGGATTTTTGATCTCGTGAGCTATGCCGGCGGCAAGCTGGCCGACAGTGGCAAGTTTATCGAGGTTCTGCATCCGCCTTTCAAATTCTTCCTTTTGTTCGAGATGATCCATCATTTCATTAAAAACCGACGAAAGATAAGAAACCTCGTCAGAACCGGTTATCGGGACGCGCGAGCCGTATATGCCTTCGGCTATGTCGCGCGTCGATTTTATAAGCAGATTAAGCGGAGTGAGGACGAATTGCGTCATGATAAGCGAAATAAGGCCGCCGAAGATCGTGACGAAAGCCGTCAGGATTATATGCTGGCGCAGCATGGCGTTTATTTCTTTCTGAGTCGAGGCCAGGAGCACGTTAAGCCAGACCTCGCCGTTGGAGCCATCCTTAAAGCGGAACGGCCTGTACAATTTAAAACTGTTTCCGAGCTTGAAGTAATATTTCATTTGAAAAATATCGTCCAGTAAAAGCACTTCGTTCTTTTCCGGGCGCTCGGCGACTATATTTTCAAGGGAACCCGATGAAACCGTAAGAAGTATGGCATTTTTTCTGGACGCTTCAAAAAAACCCCCGACCTTTTTTATATAAATCGAAAAAATGTCGGTATCTCCAGTGATTATTTCGCAAAGTTCGCGCGCCTCTTCAACATCGGAGGGCGCGATACCCGACGCGACCTTAGCGACGGTTCTTGCCGCAAGATTGCTTTTTTGAAGAACGTTCTCAATTATTATGCGCCTCTCGCGGTTTATTGAAAATACCGCGACCAGGGACATAGTTATGAAGGTCAGAATCGTCACGAAAAATATGAATCTTATTTTAAGGCTTTTTCGGACGCTAATTTGATTTTGTTGCTGCCGGGGCGTGCGCGGCTCTGAATTTATCATAAAGTTTTTTGCTCTTTAAGTAATTGTCGATTATAACGGCGGCCCGATGTTCAACGTCCGCGGCGAAGCGGATTTCGGCGAGCAGTTTAAATGCTTCCATGACGTTTCCCCGGTATTCGATAAGAAGCATGGCAAGTTTTATTTTGGCCGCGTTATTAAATGGGTAGATGGCAAGCGTTTCCCGATAATAGCGTTCCGCCAGGGCGTATTCGCCATAGTTATAATAAATTTCAGCTATTTTGTAACGGACATCGGCATAATTTGGAAACTTGATCATGGCGATCTCGAAGTGCTTCAGGCGTATCTTGAACATGATATATTTTATAATCCATATCACGGTATAAAGAAAAAGGCAGGTTGAAAATATTACCGTTAATATTTTATTGGTATTGAAAGAACCGTCGCTTAAGTACGGATTAAGAAAAACAAAAATATTAAACATCATAACCCTCTGAAAAATTAATAATTTTCGGAGTTTTCTTCGTTTATTTGCCTGAGCATCTTAATCTTGTCGAATATAGCCCTTACGATAAAATCGCGATCAGCATCGCTGATCTTGAGAAATTTGACGCCGAATTCGCATATGAGCGAATTATCAAAATTAGTCATGGTCGAACGCGTGACCCGGCCGTATATACACATCTGTTTTCCGAATATCCTGTCGTTGATCTCTATGTAATCGTCTTTCTCGAATTTTTCAGCCGATATTATCAAAACTCCAGAACCGGAAAGGTTAAGCCCCATACCGCCGCACGTCTGTATTCTTTCGAACTCGCCCCTCACGACGGACTCGTCGGAAAGTTGAGCGCCGCCGGCTTTTTTTATGACGCGCCAGAAATTTATCGGCAAAAACAAGTCAAGCCTTAAATGCGTGCGGCGCTGGGCGGTATTCGGCGGAAGAAACTCGGTAAATTCGAAGTATTCATTCGAGCGGTTGGACGAACCGAATTTTGTGTTTGCCAGATGGCCGAGAAATTTCGATACTTTATCCCACATTAACAAAGGGATCACCTTCTAATTGATAAAAATTTAGTTGGTAAGGCTTGCGAGCGGGGCCGGTATCCTGCCGCCGCGCCTTGAAAACAGCGTGGACGGGCGCCTTGAAATATTCATTATGGGCGCTTCGCCGAGCAGGCCGCCATAATTGATGCTGTCGCCGACCTCTTTACCGAAGGCCGGAATAAGCCGGCAGGCGGTCGTTTTAGAATTTATCATTCCTATGGCCATTTCGTCGGCTATTATGGCCGCAAGCGATTCGACTGATACGTCGCCTGGGATCGCGACCATATCCAGACCGACCGAACAAACGGCGGTCATGGAGATCAGGCGTTCAAGCGAAAGCGCATTCTCGTTGACCGCTTTTATCATTCCTGCGTCCTCCGAAACGGGGATGAACGCGCCCGATAAGCCGCCGACATGCGAAGTGGCCATTACGCCGCCTTTTTTCACGGCGTCGTTTAAAAGCGCAAGCGCGCATACGGTTCCGTGAGTTCCGCATACTTCGATACCCATCTCTTCGATAATGTTGGCGACCGAGTCGCCGTCAGCGGGGGTCGGAGCAAGGGATATATCAACTATGCCGAAAGGCAGGTTCAGTCTTTTCGCTACGTCGCGCCCCATCATTTCGCCGATCCTCGTTATTTTAAACGCCGTTTTTTTAATGGTTTCGGCCAGTTCGTCGAAGGAGGCGTCTTTTATCATGGATACGGCGTTTCTGACGACGCCGGGACCTGATATACCTATGTTAATGACGCATTCGCCCTCGGAGACGCCGTGAAAAGCGCCGGCCATAAATGGATTATCCTGAGGAACATTGCAAAAAACAACAAGTTTGGCGCACGCTATGGAATCGCGGTCCGCCGTCCTTCTTGCGCACTCGAGTATTATCTCGCTCATTTTAAGCACCGCATCCATGTTTATACCGGCTTTGGTGGAAGCGACATTTACGGAGCCGCAAACGCGCTCGGTGGTTGAAAGGGCTTCGGGAATTGAATTTATAAGGTTCAGATCACCCTTGCTGAAACCTTTTTCAACCTGAGCTGAAAATCCGCCTATAAAATTAATCCCCAGATCGTGAGCCGCGCGGTCGAGCGCTTTCGCGATCGGAGTGTAATTCGTATCTTCGCATGACTCGCCAACTATAGATATCGGCGTTACCGATATTCTTTTATTGATTATCGGGATGCCGTATCTTATTTCAACATCGTTCGCCGTGGCCACGAGATTTCGGGCATAATCCATAACTTTTTTATAGACTTTTCCAGCGCACACATTTATATCCGGATGGGCGCAATCCTTAAGCGATATGCCCATCGTTACGGTCCTTATATCGAAATGCTCCATCTGTACCATGGATATGGTTTCGAGGATCTCAGAGGAACTGAAATATGACATTTTTATCTCCTAACTAAATCTCAATCGGGAATTTTTAAAATTAACTTCGGTTTTTTATTTTATCACAATTTGGTATAATTTACAACTAATTATCTGAACGGACTTAACCGGTTGATTATTATGAGTAATTCTGGTAGTATTATTAAAAAGCCGATCCGGCAAAACAGCTTAAAACATATTTACGATCACCTTACGCCCGCCAAATTAAATATTTTATGGAAGGCCACGCGTTAAATGAAAAAATATTTCACCGGAAAAAATTTCATGCTCCTGATTTTTTTCTCTCTTTTTGCGGCACTTGTAATATCAAGGTTCGATTACACCTGGGACGACAGCGCCATAACCATCGCTTTTTCAAAAACACTTGCCGCTACCGGTGATATAAGGCCGTCGGCATACTCCGACAGGGTCGAAGGTTATTCGTCGTTTTTATGGATGCTTATAAATTGGACGTTTTTTAAATGCGGAGCCGGAGAAAGCGCGGCGCTTTTTTTAAGCAAAATCCTCGCGGCGCTATTCAACGCGGCTACGGCGGGGCTTCTTTATTTTTTAATAAAGAAAAAAACCAATAATGAGATCGCTATTTTTACAGGGCTCTTCACATATCTTTTTTCGAGCGCCTCGCTGTTCGAATCGATAAACGGAATGGAAACCCCTCTATACGCTTTTTTTCTGCTGGCCTCATACGCGGCATATGAATCGGGGGACAAGCACCGCGGAGCATATTATATTTTTATTATATGCTCCGCGCTCGTCATTCTAACGAGACATGAGGGCGCATGGTATCTCGTCCCGTTCGTCATTCTGGAATTTCAGAAAAATGGAGCCGGGGCGCTGAAAAAACCTCATTTTTATTTATGGGCGGCCGTTTTTCTAAGTTACAATGTATGGCATTATCTTTATTTCGACGATATTTTAACCAATCCCATGCTCGCTAAAAGATGGACGCCTTACACGCCCGAATTTTTAAATTTCCGGGAATTTTTAAGTTTTCATATAACGCCCCTGCTATTCATATTTTTCGATTATCTTCCGCTCTTCGCGGCTCTTGTCGTCTTCGACAGGTTCGATTTTTCCACTGGAAAACCGGACGTCATGTATAAGCCGCGGCTCGAAAGCGATCCGGCGCTGCTTTTTATACTGGCCGGCCTTTTGTTCAATTTTATAATCGGCTCGAACTGGGGCCCGAAAGGCCGGATGTTCCTTCCGGCTCTCCCGTTTCTGGCGCTTTATTTTTCAGGCATTTTTGGGCGAAAGGAAAAACTCGCTAACTTTATGAATGCGTTCATAATCCTTTTCTGCGCGGCTTTCTTCGCCTACATAAATGTTTATTACTACGTCAGCTTGGCTCCCATGCAGATGCAGGTCGAGGGTTTTCGCGGCGTATGGAACAACGCAAGGATAATTTCCTCCAGGGCCGGCCTTGATAAGTTTATATATGCCGGACCGGATATGGGCGGGTTCCTTCTTTATTCGGAGAATTTGCGCGTCATAGATACGGCGCTTTTATGCAACCGCCACCTCGCGCATAAAGGTTATGCGCGTTTCGGCGATTATATTTTTGAAGATGAAACGCCGCATATCATAAAAACTCACGCGGTATGGACATTCGTGAGCGGCATATACGGCGACGAAAGATTTTATAAGATGTATAAGCCCGTCTCATGCCGCGGAACTAATTTTTTCGTCAGAAACGACGTTTTTGATAATCTTTCAAAAAAATCCGCGTTACGCCGGACTGAAATGCCGGTCATCGCCGACGAGGAATCGCGTTACGCGAAATACGACCGGCAAATATATAATAAATTCGGAATATGTTATGAGCTGACCGGGAACTAAACGGCCCGCAAGCAGGATAAAAGATTCAGATCACCGGTAAAGCCTGACTATAAATTTTTCTCCATCATCAAATATCTTCTTATAATTTCCGTCAAATAGCGATTTCAGTCTGGCGGCCCCGCGAGGTCCGGCGAAAAAGCCGTAATAACCGATCAGATGCCCGGCCCCGCTCTTTACTTTATCTGAAACATACTCCTGGTCCGCCTCTTCGGCCGAAGCTATCCATCCTTTCATGCGAGCATGATATAAAAAAACAGGATCGGCGGAAGCGAACATGTATGGAATTGAAGCGCTTGACACATATATGACGGGCTTTTTATCGTTTATTTTTTCACGCGCGATGGAAGCTAAAGCCAGCTCGGGCGATGACGCCGGGTCCTGCAGCCTTATATAGCCGCCATATATAAAAATACCAGTTAAAATAATGGCGATCAGGTATAGCCTCAAGGCCCTCCCGTTTTGAAAATTCTCCGCGAATACTCTTCCGATATAAGCCGAACCTATGGCGCACAATGGAAGCTGGTAATATTCGTGCAGGAAATGCCCGCGCGCGGCTATAAACACGTATATCACGAAAGCAGCGAGCCATATATCAAAAATCGTTACCGGCCTGCGGCCGTCCGGCTCTTTATAAAAAAGGCCGGCTGCGAACAGAGGCGCGCCGAATAAGGCAAAATGCTTTACGATAACGGATATAAAAAGGAAACTGTACCAGAAATTAAATTTTAAAAAATCAGAATTCAGCCATTTTCCGCTGCCGTAATCCCATATGCCGAAGGTCAGGCCATAGCTTAAATAAATATTATGCGAATACCGATACCATGCGGCGACCGGCAAAAGCGCAATCGCGCCATAAAACCAGAATTCTTTTCTCGCGAATGCGTCCCGGCCGTATTTTTTCAGGAAGGTATAAAGCAATGGCAGGCCGAGATAGAGGTTCGTCAACTTCAAAAGACAGGCAAGCGATATTAAAACGGCCGAAAACAATAAATGAGCTGAATTTTCCGAACGCGACCATTCGCAAAGATAATATATTCCCGCGATCGAGAACGCCATGAAAGCTGACTCCGGCTGAAAGGACGACGCGTAAAACGCGTTGAGCGGAAGTACAGAATATATCAGGCACGCCCATTCCGCGACTTTTTCACCGAACGTATCGCGCGATAATAGATACAGGTAATAAACGGCGAAAACCGAAAAAATTATGGATACAAGGCGGCCCA
This sequence comes from uncultured bacterium, assembly GCA_964545075.1. Taxonomy (GTDB): domain Bacteria; phylum Muiribacteriota; class UBA9980; order UBA9980; family UBA9980; genus DAOPXV01. The sequence goes on along the minus strand of CAZJFS010000053.1, from coordinate 18 downwards.
GAAACTCATGAAACCCGA
>CAZJFS010000052.1:0-25445 GCA_964545075.1 uncultured bacterium | reverse complement strand
CACCGATTATCGCATTAAATAATTTTTCAGTGCGTTCAAGATTCATCGGATTCTGGTCCCATTCTTTCGCGAGATCATCAAAATTACTCATATACCCCCCTTCACACTTTACTCTATACCGATAGCTCCATGAGGACAATTCTTCACGCAGATACAATCCTTCGTGCATTTATTGAGATTATCCTCGTTAACGGTTATGCCCGATTCACCCTCTTCAAATATTTCAAAGGCGCATACGGAAACGCAATCGCCGCAGGCGGTGCATTTAGACCTGTCGAATGAAAGTTTCAGCGAATTTTCAGCGCTTTCAAATATAGCTGCTCGCCTGCTCCGCTCGCCTGACACCGGTTCCGAAGCTGGTACTCTATCAGCTTGAGTGATCTCATGGACTTTCATTATGTTCGTCGTTCCAGCCTTTCCAAAGGGCATACCCGCGGTTATAAGAATATGATCGCCATTTTTAACAAAACCGCTCTCTATGGCGGCTTCCTCGGATCTGGCTATAACCTCCTCGATACTCGATACGCTTCCGACGAGCGAAGGAATAACGCCGCGAAAAAGTTTTACGCGGCGGCTGACTTTTTCAGATGTCGTAAGCGCAAGGATTGGAACGCGCGGCCTGTATTTTGAAACAAGCCTTGCCGTACGGCCGCTTTCGGAATAAACGACTATCAATTTAGCGTCGAGGTCGGTCGACGCATGGGTCGTAGCATAGCAAAGCTCGTCGGCCACCGTGTGCTGCGGATGAAGATCGCCGCATTTGTCGCGGCTATTCATAAGGACATATCCGTCGATTTCAACCGATATTTTATACATCATGGCGACCGCTTCCTCGGGATAATTTCCGGTGGCTGTTTCGCCCGAGAGCATTATGGCGTCGGCCCCGTCTATTATCGCGTTCGCGACATCGGACGCTTCGGCTCTCGTAGGCATAGGGTTATCGACCATGCTCTCGAGCATCTGCGTCGCTACAATAACCGGTTTCCCGGCGGCGTTGCATTTTTGAATTATATTTTTCTGAATGAGCGGAACTTTTTCGGATGAAAGCTCGACGCCAAGATCTCCGCGCGCGACCATAACCGCGCGAACCGCCTTTAATATCGAATCAAAATTTTCGACGGCTTCGTACCTTTCGATTTTAGCTATAATTGGCGTATCTTTTCCCTGCCTGTGAATGATCTGTTTCGCCCTTAAAATATCGCTGGCCTTCCTGACGAATGAAAGCGCGATATAATCCACGTCATGTTTTAAAACAAATTCTATGTCTTTTATGTCTTTTTCCGTAAGCGCCGGCGCCGAAACATTCACATTCGGAAGGTTGATACCTTTTTTTTCCTTTAACAATCCGCCTTTTATAATTTCACAGGTCACATCCGTATCTGAAATAACCTCGCGCACATGAAGCTCGAGGCGGCCGTCATCGAGTAAAACCCTTGAGCCGGGTGAAACATCGAAGGGCAGATTTTTATATATCGTCGGAATGATGTCCGGTCCGAAAACGTTCTCGCGCGTCGTTATGGTCACCGTCTCGCCTTTTTTCAGCTCTATCGGTCCGTTTGGAAGCGACGCTACTCGGATCTTCGGTCCTTGAATGTCGGCGAGAATCGCTACTGGAATATTTAATTCCTTCGATGCCTGCCTGATCATATTAATTTTTTCAAGCTGAAGATCGTGAGGATCGTGCGAAAAATTAAGCCTCGCGACATCCATGCCACGGCTTATAAGTTTTTTTATCATCTCGACCGAATGGCATGCGGGCCCTATCGTACAGATGATCCTTGTAAGGTTGTTCATTTTTAACGTTCTCCTCGATATTTATAAAATTCTTAATAATATCCAATATTTCAGGCGATATTTCAGTTTCGATTCCCGACAATTAACGCAATGGCATTAAAATATAACTATAGCGTCACCGCAAAAGCGACGATCTCCGCCATTGCCGCCTGAATTTCCACCCCGCCCCTTAAAGCCTTTTTTTATATTTTTTTGAAATATTAAATTGATGAGACTAATCCCAAAAACATTGAAGATTAGAATGATCCATGTTAACATAATGAATTAAAAAATTCAACTATTTTTTTGAAACCAAACTTTTGCGTATTTACAATTAATATTAATTTTGTTAAAATCAAAGCTGAAATGAGTATATTGATAGATAAATCGGAGTCTGCATGGGAATAGCTGACATAAGAAGAAAAAATCAACTGGATTTTTTGGCCGGCGGATGTGAAATTGAAATCGGAGATCCTGATAAATTACCGCTTGCCATATCGGAATTTATTAATATAGACGGCGGATCCGAATATGTCGAAAAACATATACGTTCGGGACTGACGGCCGATGTTTATAAATTGAAAATAAACGGCGGATATTGGAATTTAAAAAAGAAGCGCGGCGAGATACTCGTCAAAAATATAGACGGACAGACATCATTTTTAAATGAAATTCAGCGCCGGCGGGACTTTGAAAGACTGAAGAAAGTGAATCCGCATGCTTATTCGGGGATCGTCGATACGGCATACGCAAGCTTGAACGGCGGGATCATCTTATCGCCCTGGATCGAAGGCGGCCACATAAAAAAATATACTCGCGAAATATTCGAGAACCTCTTCAATACGCTTTATAATATCGATATCGCCGGTTTTTTTGAATACGATCTGTGCCCGGGCAATCTCTTGATCCAAAATGACGGAAGCGTGCGTTTATTCGATTTCGGATATATGTATCCATACGACCCCTTGAATGAATACAATGCCGACGGAAGGGAGATCCCCCTCTTCCATCCGGCCGAGAGGTTCGAAAGCCGTAATTTCATGCAATATTTAATGGATACGGAAGAAGATAGCGGCATCGACCTCGCATTGAGCGAATATGAGATGGAAAAGAATATAGCGCTAAAATATTACCATAAAAAATTCGGCTGGCTGAAAGAAAATAATGCCGCGAGCGATATACTCGCCTGGATGTTGAATTTCATTAAACTTTGGGAAACAGGTCTTTCAAGCCTTGACGAGCTTAAAAAGTTATACGACATGGAATCCTTCAGATCCTATGTACTCGATATCCATGACGATGTCAGCGGACAAAGCTGCACGCGCGAAACGCTGAAAAAAACGGAAAGGGTTTTATCAAAAATCGGGAACGGCTACAAGTGCTTATATGAAAACCGCTGCTTTTTCTGGGGCGATGAAAAATTGAACCAGGCCGAATTATTGGGCAAGTACACCGAAATTAAAAAGCGTATAATCGAATATCAACTGTAAAATCAAATTTCGCCTTAGCTTAAAGGATGTGCGCATGAACCCGCAGGATGAAAACAATTTTAAAAATTTTTTCAATTTCGCAAACAATTTTTTCTTCGTTCTCGACCTTGAATACAATATCATCGAAATAAACCAGGCCGTAACAAAACTTCTCGGCTATTCGAAAGATGATCTTTACGGCAAAAGCGTTCTAACGGTTCACCCGCCGGAATACAGGGAAGAGGCGAAAATCATCATTGAAAAAATGCTGAAAGGAGAATGCAAGTCATGCCCGCTGCCACTGCTTACGAAATATAATAAATATATACCCGTTGAAACCATAGTTTATGAAAGTATGTGGCATTCTCAAAAAGCCATTATCGGCATAAGCCGAAACTTATCGGAGGCCAAGCTTTCGGAAGAAAAATTTCAGAGCATATTCAATCACAGCCGCGCCCTTATGGCCATAAACACATTAGATAACGGCGTGTACCTTAACGTCAATAAAACGTTTTTAGAAACTCTCGGCTACGCTGAAAGCGAAGTCATAGGAAAAACTTCACGGGAACTCGATATTTTTCATGATTATGATCAGCACATGGCGGCGATGAAAAAGTTTTTCGACGACGGAATACTCGACGATTTTGAACTGGTCATAAAATCCAAGACGGGTGAACTCATAACATGCCTTTTCTCGGCGGATAAGATCAAGATCCATACGCATGAATATGTTTTTACTTCGGCCATAAATATCAATGAAATTAAAAAAGCCGAAAGTAAATTGAAATATTACCTGAACCAGCAGATTCTGCTCGCTAACATATCGCAAAAACTTAACCTTGCCGGGAACATGAGAGAAAACATCGAAGAGGTCCTTAAATTGATCGGAGAACAAACCGGAGTCAGCCGAGTTTGCATATTTGAAAATATAATGGACGGAAAAGCGGTACGCAACACATTTGAATGGTGCAACGCCGGAATCGAACCTCGTATGTTTCAGCTTCACTATATCCCTTATGAAACAATGCCCTCATTTAAAAAAATAATCAAGGAAAACGGCAGAATTTTTTCAACCGATATTTATGAATTGCCTTCCGATCTTATCGCCATTCTTGAGCCGCAGGGCGTCAAGTCTATCCTGGCTTGCCCTCTTATGGTACAAAATAATTTTTTCGGATTTATATGCTTTTACGAATGTCTCATCAAAAGAGAATGGCCGATCGAAGAAACCGAATTACTCAGGACCGCCTCAAACATTATTTCGGATGCCTTCGAAAGAAATTCGATCACGGATCTTTTGAGGGAAAGCGAACTGAGGTTAAAGCTCGCTATCGAAAGCTCAAACGAAGGATTGTGGGACTGGAATGTCGTGACCGGTTCGGTGTATTTCAATGAAGAGTGGTGTAAAATGCTAGGTTACGAGCAGAACGAGATCGAACCGGACATCAAAAGCTGGGAAAAATTGGTTCACCCGGAAGATATGCCTAACGTCATGAAAACTCTTAAGAAACATCTGAACGGAGAAACCGATTGTTATGAAACGACGCATCGCATGAAAATCAAGGATGGCGGATGGAAATGGATACTCGACCACGGCAAGGTAGTTGAAAGGGGCCCGAACAACGAACCGCTAAGGGCGGTAGGCACCCATATCGACGTCAGCCGGCAGAAGGAAATGGAAAAACAACTGCAGGAAACCATCGCGACAAGAGATAAATTATTTTCAATAATTGCCCATGACCTTCGCGGCCCCATCGCTTCATTTCTTCAGTTGCTCGAATTTGTGACCGGTGACGGTAAAAATAACGAAGATATGAAAGCGAATCTTCTGACCGAAATGAAAACAATGTCAGAAAGAACTTACCATCTGTTGGAAAATCTTTTGAACTGGGCAAAATGCCAGCAGAACAACATAAAATTTATGCCTTCAATATTCTCAATCAACGGCGTCATTATTGAAAATATACAATTATCAACGACTATCGCAACTCAAAAGAATATAAGCCTTTCATTAGCGCTTGACGAAGAATTTTTCGTATTCGCCGATCATGATATGATCAATTTCGTCATCAGAAACCTGTTGTCCAATGCAATAAAATTCACATCTAAAGGCGGAGATATAAGCGTTTCAGCGCTCAAAAAAGATAAATACATAGAAGTTGCCGTGGCCGACAACGGCGTAGGCATAAAAAAAGATATATTTGAAAATCTTTTTAATCCAAATATTTTCAATACGACATTTGGGACGAATAAAGAAAAAGGTTCCGGCCTCGGACTTATCCTTTGTAAAGACTTTATCGAAAGAAACGGCGGAAAAATATCGGCCGAAACCGTTATAGGAAAAGGAAGCGTTTTCAACTTTACAATCCCGCATTGCGGAAATTGACCGGCGGCGGAAAAATGTTTATCTCGGTTTATTCTTAAAAAACAGGCGCCTGGTCTTTTCGTCCATCGAATTAAGGTCTACTTCATAATCGAAGAGCTTCTCGACGGGACCTTTTTCGATGACGACGGGCTGAGTGCCTTCATTGTTGTTTTTAACGGTTATTTCCACAGGACCTGTTTTTTCAGATCTTGAGGAGTCGATACGCAAGAGCGTATCCAAAGCCTTATGATCGTTATTTTTTTTCAGCTCCAGCTCGCCGGTTCGCATATCAACGTGAATTTCATTCTTCGTCAGACGCCATGGCTCGCCGTCTTTTTTTATTATAGCTCCATCGCCCGCGACGAGAATTAATTCGCCTGATTTTTTCATAACGGCGACGCGGCCTTCCACGACGGAAACTTCCGTGACCGAATTTAAATAACTGACGGCAAGCCTGGTTCCCCTGATAAAAATTAGGGAATTCGGCGTGGATATTTCAAAATCAACCGGAGCGGGCTTCTTAAAATAATCTATATCGATCGCTCCGGCGATAAGCTTTATTCCGTTCGCGCCAAGTTTTGCCTGCGCGCCGGATTTAAAAGTAACGTTGAATTTATCGGATGAAAAAGTCCCGGTTTCGATCGCTTTTACGGTCGCGCCATCGAAGATTTCACCGGCGCCGAAATAACCGGCTACAGGCTCGAGTTCAACTCCGGCCTGAAACCTGGGACACACGAATCTACCTAAAACAGCCTTTGAAGATAGTTTCGGACCTAAGAATCCATGATAAAGGAAAAACGCCGAGAAAATGAATGCGGCGAGCACGGCCGTCTGAAACGCGAAACGCTGCGATACGGCCAATCCACTGATCATCTCTAAAATTTTTTGAGCAAGAGTCTTTTGGATACGGACTTTCACCAACGGACGCTCCGATACGAAGAGGGCCGAAGCCGCCTTATCCAATTTCGCATAACTTTCATGCAATTTCCGGCATTTTGAACATGATTCAATATGCCTTTCAACATTACGTTTTTCGGCTTCAGAAAGCTCGCCGTCAACGTATAATATTATATTGTCTTCCATGCCGGAGCATTTTTTCGCAGTATCGTCCATTTTCTCACCTCCGCTCAAAAGCAGTCGCCAAGGATCTCGCGCATCCTGCGTCGAAGCCTTAAAAGCTTCTGTTTCACGTTATCTTCGCTCAAAGACAATTCTTCAGCTATCTCACGGCAGGACATATCAAGAGTATATTTATATAAAAGAAGTCTCTGTTCATCCTCGCCAAGTCCGTCTATCGCCGCCTTCAGGGTCAGCCTGAGCGCTTCGTCGCGCATAACGGCCTGAGGCTCAACCTTCAGTTCCTCAAGGCTTTCCGTCCGCTCACGCTTCTTTTTTTCAAGAAACGAAAACACTGTGTTTTTAGCTATAACATATAAATAAGTGGATATCTTCGAACGCGATTCGAATTTTTCGAATCCCCTGCACACGCGCATCCAAACTTCCTGGTAGATTTCTTCGTGCGTTTCATGGGGTTCCCCATATAGAAAGTAGCGCACGACTCCAAATACATATTTTCCGTATTTTTCTATCATCCCATCCAGGGCCGCGGACTTGTCATCTGGCATTAATAATTCATCCCGTTACTACGTTAAATTCTGCCGCATATTATACCACATAGTCCGCTAATTTAAAACGGCAATTTCGAATAATGTTTCTGTTTTCCCATCGCCTTAAAGTTATTCGTTTCACCGACGGCATTCTTATTACTCGTCGTATCCATTGGAATCCATTTGCCATCGATATAAGCTTCAGGCCAAACGTGACCTACGACCATTCCACTTGTCAGGAACTTGCAGGGATTACAGTGCACGTATCTCGCAGGTATTTCAGCCGCCCTCAAAAGCGCGACTACGAGATGCGACTGATCGCAGCAGTTGGCCTGCTTGGAATTCAAAGCTCCGAGAGCGCCTTTTTTAGAATTGAGATAATATTGAAAATCGGTACCGTCATTGGCGAATTTAAATATATTTTTTGCGGTTTCCAGCGGTGTCGCGCCCTTGAGCTTGTCGGCGATAGCTTTTATCTGCGGGTCATTCGCGGGAGCCATAGCGGTGGATTCAAGATTCTGACTTTGCGCGGGGCGGATCGTAAAACCCACTTCACTCCAGGAATTTGCTTTGTTCTGAAGCGGTATGTTATCCCTGACCTCTTTTTCAACCACTGCCTCCGCGCTATCGGCGGTCACGGGTTCGATATTTTTTATATAATAGGGTTTCATGGGAGTGGAAGGATTGGGTTTAAACTGTTTCCCAATGCTTTGATCTTCGCATTTAGCGGCGGCCGGAAAAAACATCAGAAGAATAATCAGAAAGCCAAAAAATATTTTTCTTTTCATGCCCCACCTCCAATGAAAAATGATTTTATCGTAATTTTTTTCTTTCTATTTAATTAGACACGATTTCCAGGAAAAAGTTTCAACTATTATAAAAATATTTTAATTTCAAGGTCGATCTCCCCGGCGCCAGCTTCCATGCGCAATCATAAAGTGGAGCCAGGACCGTTAATGCGTTGTTACCGCCGGATTTGGTATCCATGTTATAGCCTTGTTTTTTATCATCATCTGCGGCGTGACGACAACTTCAACGCTGTCGACCTCATTTTCATTTTTAAGATTTTTTCCTGAAAGCAATATACTTACTTCATATTTCGAATAATCAGCTTCATTCATGCATATTTTTTTCGCGCTGAAATTCATTTCTACCTGTTTGTTATCGCCGATAAGCGTTTTAGCGCCATTTTCCTCTCTTTTTATGTTTCCGTTTTCGTTCGAATAAGTCACGTCGCTGAATCCTGGATTGCCATGTCCGTCAATATTCACTATTTTCTTTATTTGAATACTATCGCCTTTATTTCCAAATATTTCAAGCGACGTCGAATTATCCATGTCGTCTTTAAGATACATCATCGCAAGTCTGAAATATCTGGTTACATGGACATGCTCGGTTCCGCTCTTAACGTTCGTAAACGTATTTGAAAACAAGCGCCATAAAACGGTGACCAGCATCGCGCTTACAACGATAACGGTCAGGATTTCGACTACAGTAAAAGCGTTTTCCGAATTAAAACGGCGTTTTAAAAAGCGTGAATTCAATTTTACTGACTTCAGCATTGGATTCTTTCCCCCTCGCTTGCCACGATATCTCTATTTCGATCATTTTGACTCCGGCCAGTTCGTCGATGCCGATCTTTGCCACGAAATCGTCAAGCCCCGGTATTTTATCATCTAATTTGCCAAAAAACGCTATATTTTTGATTCCCACCATTCCCTTGGTAACGGGAAATTTGTCGTATGGAATCCCCTTCATCGTCTCAAGCACCCTGCTGGCGGCGTTCGAAGCCGCGATAAATTCCTTGCTCAGAGTCATTTCTTTATTGCTCGATCTTAAAAGCATGAAAACCGACAGAACTCCCATGCTGACTATCACGACGGCTATCAAAATTTCAATAAAGCTTCCAAATCCGCCATTTTTTATACGTTTTTGATTCACAAAATAATTATGCATCATTTCACGAATCCTTTCATTACGTAATTAGAGTTGGGCGCCATCATAAGTTTTTTATATTTCCCGTAATTATCGGACTGAGGGTTAAAATTGGGATCGTAAACTATACTTCCGCCCTGCTTATTATCTTCAGGATTAAATTTGGCGCAGGCCAGGAAACCTTTGACCCTTATCGGCTGCGAGCTGGTTATCTTTCCGTTCACGGCCGTCGCCGATACGTTTAAAAGTTCGCCCGCAAGGCTTATATCTCCGTTAAGGCTCACAAAACTCAGCGGCAGGTCGCTCTCGAACTTCGAAAGCGCGATATCCTTCTCAGCGATGATTATTCCACCGCCCGTAAGTTTGTTGATAGAGGCAAAATTAAGTCCCGACTTTAAATAATAAATACCGCAAACCTGGCCGCCGGTGTTTTTTAAATAGTTTTTAAAATCATCCTCTGATTCGAATGCCATTCCGGAGCGGCTCATAAAATAGTCGGCAATATTCACCGAGTTGAGATTATTTGAAAAATATTCCTTTTCGAGATCTGACGACAGGCTGACCTTTCCGTCGTTCGGATATAGCTGAACGGACGAATCCAAAACTGATTTGAATTCATTTTTGAGATATTCGGGGGGAGAAGTTTGCGGCCGGCCTTCAAGTTTCAAACCATATAAAAAATCAAATGAATTATTATATGGCAAAATAACGATATTTGTCATATACTTCGAATAATTTTTATAGTCCTCGAGAAGAATTTCCAGCTTTTCGGATATAGGAAGACTGGTGCCCTCCGTTCCCGGCGGCACCCATGGAAGAATCGTGGGATTGAATATTTTGCCTTTTACAACTTCAAAAACCGCTGCGAATTTTATAAACGCCCTGTAAACGTCGCCCAAAACAAGCGTAAACGAAGGATCTTTTTCATCAGCAAATAGCTTAAAGTAAGACGAACGAAAATCTTTAACCTTGCCGGTGATATTATCCTCGGTTTTAAGTTCATCGCAAAAGCCGACATATCGGTTGACTATCACAAATTCATCCGTCGGAAGGTCCACTCGCGTAGGGTCCTGTATAAGATGATAAGCTTCGCCGCAATCATCATAGCCTTGACTGAGTTTCAACACAATCTTGCCGCCGCCCAGAAATATCCAGCCGCGTTTTTCCAGCGGAAAAGTATAACTGCTGCCATTATTAAGATATAGCGGTTTAATTTCGGAAATGCACTTGCCGGCGTCATTGCACATGACGGTATTATACTTGAGGGGTTCTTCCTTTCCGGCGGCTGATTTTCCGGCATCCCTTACGAATAATGTGAAATGTGAATATACCGGCGGAATTATATTTACAAGCTTATATTCCCTCACATCCTTCATATAACGCCTGATGCCTTTATAACTTGTAACCACTTCTATCAATATAGTTCCGAATCCCTCTTTTGGGTCCGGCATGGACTTAAGTCCCGCCGTTTTCGGAAACTGATATTTTGTAAGCGCGGTAAAAGACGCTTCCGCGGAAAATGAACCGCCGTATTTGTCCTTATATATCTTCAAAAAAGGATTTTTGCTTAAATTAAGGTACGTTTTTTTCCCTACGACCACGTCAAAATCGTTTATATTTTCGAACAGTTCCTTGATCGTAATGTTGAGGACCGACTGGGTTATGGCATCCGACGTTTCGGTGTCAACGACGTGAAAAGTAAGCGCGGCGTCGCCTCTGACAAATGTATTATAGGCGAACACCAGCACCGCTATAAGCATCATTATTCCAATTGCGAAATATAATATGAAGCCTTTTTGGTTATTTAAGTAAAGCATTAATACTCCGAAAGTTCCTGAACAAATTTTCGTTATTTTTTAATAATTTCAATGGAATAGCCGGACATATCATCAAAACCGTTGAATTTTTTTGAAGGCTGTCTGACGGGCTCAACGGGCTGAGGCGCGGGTTGCTGATTTTGAACGGTCGCCGGAAGATTTTCACGGACGACTTCACCACCCTGGTCCGCAGGAACAGCATCGGTTTTAAACTTCGCCGGCATCCCCAGAGGCTTGCCGGTCTCTACGGAAAGTTCTTCGCCTGTAGATATCAAGGCGCTTTCTTTAGCGGCCGGCGTTTCAAAAGAAACCTGACCTTCGATAACCCTGACCCTGACCGGCCCGTTTTCATCGGCAACACGAACTTCAAACGTGGTCCCTTTAATGCCTACCGTTCCCGCGGGCGTTATAACTTTGAAAGCGGTTTTTTCACCGGTTTTTGACGGTTTATAATTTACCCATATATCGCCTTTTTTTATTCTCAAACTGTAATAACCAACCTGAATCTGGGATTTTTCACGTATTTCGATGCGAGCCGTTCCGGAAAGCAAAAGTTCGGCCGTAGTTTCATCGCCGGTAATTATTCTATCCTGTTCCATAATTTTCAACTGTTTCGCTTCGTCAGGGTTATAAAGCGTAAAAGTTTCGGAACTCGTAGCGCCGTATTTTATCGGTCCGCTCACGCTGGTAAGGCTCGCGCATGGAAAAATGGCCTGATCGGCTCTGACGTCAAGATAAAACGCCGAACCCTGAAAATAAATAATCACGCCCAAAGCCACCAGCCATAAAATTTTTTTCATACGTCACTTCTCCTTTATCTTAGAACCAGCTTTTAATAGTATTATATGCTGATGTCGCGGCGTTAACTATCCGCTGAATAATTCCGACGCTCTGTTGAATCGTATTTGTCGCAGTCTGGGTTACCGTATTGCCCGCTGAGATAATAGTGTTTTTCGCGCCGTTTATAAAGTTGGCCGCAGCGGCTGCCGCAGCTTCCCTGGCTTTTTTCAAAGCAATAAAATAGGCTGACATTCCAACCTGTATCATACCAACCGGATTTTTAATAGCATCAACGATCAGGTTTGCGCCTTTTATGGCCATATCTTTGAACTTGCCGCCCAGAATCTTATACATATTAGCCGTATTTTTAACAAAATTCGTAACGGCCGGCGGCAATCTTTTTTCAAGAACTTTCGCTATGCCTTCCGGATTAATATAAAATGAAAAGCCGCCTTTTAAAGGACCAAGCGCCACGCTGAAGCCCAGGCCGACCTTATCGGTTCTAAACGCTAAACCGCCGCCAATTCCGGCAGCCAATCCGACTCCGGCTCCGCCTGAAAAGTTAATGCCGCCTACCGACTGACCATCAACCTCGAAGTTATGGCCCACGCTGGCGTCAACCCAGGCGCCGATTCTCCCGCCGATTTCACCGCTCGCTTCAATCCCTTTTTTTCCTACATAAAGAGTCCCAACTGCTCCGCCTTCGGCTCCGGCCATTCCGGTTACCGTCGCGGTAGTCGTACCGGCCGCGCTTTTTATCGTAGTTGTATTGCTGTTTCTTACCCCCGCGAATCCGTGAACGCCGCCGCCCAGATCGACCAGATCGCCGTCCTTGTTAAATTTCGCATGGCCGTTAGCCTGACCCATTACGCCGGCATTAAATTGATTTTTATTTGTAATTTCAGCCCCGCCAATGGTAGCCTTATTTTCACGAATATCCTGGATGCCTAAATTGCCTTTGACGACGGCATCGCCAGCGGGAGCCTGCCAGTTATAGGCTACTCCGCCCGTACCTTTCAAAATTTTTGAGGAACTGCCTGAATTCTTTCCGGTTGATTTTGAATCGACGGTCCCTTTGCTGGAAGCTTTTGTCTGGGGTTTCTGATCTTTAATTTCGTTACTTGAAGATCCTGACAGGTTCTTAAATGAATTTAAAGTATTCAGGCTGGGCTTATTGATAAACTGGGTTTTCGGATCGTTAAGTTCGATTTTTTTCTGAGCATCCTGCTCTTGAGCTATAGCAAAATTTATGAATGGGGAAAAAACAGATAATATTAAGAAAAAGTTTAAAATGACGGCTATTTTTTTTAGTTTTTTTGAAGAACAGATCATATTAATCACCTGCTTTTATATTAATATATTATATATAAATTTAAACTTTAAGTCAAGAAATCAAAGCAATTTCCATAATAGTTCGGTTAAAAAATATTGATGGGCTTTTATTTTCACTCTATTTTTTTTGCAAAACATATTTTTCATATAAGTCATGGCTGTTTTTTTCAAACTGTTTAATATTAAGATTTGCGGAATCGATACGTAACAAACTCGATACACTCTTAGTATTGTTTTTTTCACTAACAACAACCTGCAACGAACCAGGTTTGGTAATACAGGTTTTCAAATATAATGCAACCTGGCTGCCAACCATTCCGCCAACCATACTCCCGACGGCCGTACCAATACCGGGCATGAGCGCCGTACCAATGGCCGCGCCTACGGTAGAACCTACGATACGTCCAGCCAGTTCGGTTTTATCAATACTGGCCCACGCCTTTTGAAACGAAGGTTTTTCACCGGTATCAGACTGTTTGCCAATATTTTTACCAAGGTCGCCGCATGTCATCGAAAAAAGCGATGGCATGAAAGCTCCTATTACAGGGCCCGCGACCGGAACGCTCGAACTTATCAACGCTCCGACGGCCGTTCCAGCTACCGTTCCAAGCCCGGAGCCAATAAATGAACCAAGATATTCACCGCTGGCGAGAAAAGACACCGCTTTTTTTACATTCAACGGTTCTTTATTTTGCACCTGTTCTAAAAGTTTTAGCCCGACAGCGGAAACGGCCGACATGGCGATATTTTTCGGACCGAAAGCATCGGCGACGGATTTTACCGTTACATTTTCGATACCGCCTGAATTCCGGGACGCAGAAGAAGCAGATGAACTTGAAACACCAATATCGTCGGCATTACGGCCAACGTCTTTTATAAAAACATTGCTTTCAGCAGCGATAAGCGGAGTAAAAGAGGAAAATACATTAAATAAAAAGAGGAAAATTAAAATTTTGCAAATCGATTTGCGTTTTATTTTCATAATTTTTACTCCATTTATTATATTTTGTTGAAACGACCTGTTTTTAAGTATAATCAAAATTAAATCTTCACTTTCAGCATATAGTTTTCCTGGTTAACGCAACTTTCAATTAAATTATTTTGTATTGCTTTAAAAATTGAAAATTTTGGAATATGCATATTCATACCGTTTTCATAACATCTGTTAATAAATTCATCGTCATTTTCACATGAAATCGATATGATCGGAATTTTATCATTAAACGTCCTAATTGTTTTTACCGCAGTAAACCCATCCATTAACGGCATCTGGTTATCAATTAATATCAGGTCGAATACTTCATTTATAGCGGCATCTATCGCTTGCACTCCATCGTATGCGCATTTCACTTTATACCCTTTGAATTCGAGAACCTGCTGAATTATTTCCGAATAACTTTTATTATCTTCTACCAAAAGAACATAAATTTTTCCTTCATACATCAAACAACCTCTGTTTTTTTTATATTCGATGTTTTTTCATATTAACTGTTATGAAGATCGCTTAATCCTTTGTCAAAACCGCGTTTATATGAGCTTTTATATCCTTTTATATACCCGCCTTGAAATTCGGATGTCGAATCGCCAGGATATCCGTTAGGATAATATCTGGGTTTTTCGTTATCTTCGGCCCAGCCGTCATCATAACCATCACGATAACCGGCTTTTTCGCCAAAACGAACGCCCTGGTCATAAGTGTCATAGTGTGAACCATGCCCATGATTGTCATGGCCGCCATGGTTATCAGGGTTCGCATTCATTTCATGTCCGCATTTAGGGCATTTGGTATATCCGGCAGATCCCTGGTATTCATCTCCAGGTTCATGAAACATATAGCCGCATTCGGGGCATTCATGAAAATGTCCGGGATGCGTAGAATCGTAGTGCCTGCCGGTTCCAGCCATCTGACAAATGCCTTCAACGGCAGTCAGCCTTGCCAAAGTTTCTTTTTCACTCTTCTCATTTATCGAACGCCCGGCAATTGCGGATTTTACTTCCGGTAAAAAGCATACCAGCGCTTCGTTATTCAAAACAAGTTTTTCAAGCCTCTGAAAATCTCTGGAATTTCCATTTTCAGCTATAGCGCTGGCCATTTTTTTCATGTTTTCTTTAATCTTTATATTATCCGCTTCAGCTGTCCTGGTTTTGGAAGCCATTCTCAATGAGGCATCTGTCCTGTTTATAATTTGAAGAGTGGTTTCTAATTTTAATATCTTGGTATTTTCAGCCGCGAAGGAAGCGTTCTGGAAAAACATGCAAAAAACCACAATAAATATTACTGTACAAAACAGATTAATTCTCTTTTTCATTGCCAAACCTCCAAAATTTTATTTTTTTATGTAAAATATGACCATTAAAATATCACTACGGTGACATTTTTTTTTATTTTTTTGATGGCGAACTTATCCCGTACTATTATTTAAATGATTTTCACTACTTTATATTTCCTGATATCGCTCATTATGTAAACAATGACGTTATCAAACTAAAAACAAAAAATCATTAACTTATAAAATAAGACTCTGATTTTAAAAATCGGTTACATTTTTTTCTAACCTTAACCACGATGATTTATCGATTATTATTCTTGACAAAATGCGGACTTGAAAGTATAATTTTGATAAAATTAATGTCTTTTACATTTCGGCTGGTTAAAAGGAGCATGGCAAAGTTGATAGTCGCAAAGGAATTCGATTTCAGCGCCGCTCACAGGCTTATTAAATACAAGGGCAAATGCGAAAACCTGCACGGCCATAACTACAGGCTTATCGTTAAGGTACTCGGCAATCCCGACGAAGACGGAATGGTAATAGATTTCACCGAACTTAAAAGCATCGTAAAGAAAGAAGCGCTCGACACGCTCGATCACGCCTATATTAACGATATCTTAGAGCAGCCGACGGCTGAAAACATCAGCATTTGGATATGGGATAAGATAGAAACGAAACTCAAAAAATCCAACTGCAGGCTGTTTGAAGTGGAAGTATGGGAATCGCCTCAAAGTAAAGTAATATATAACGGAATAAAAGAAAGCGATATTAGCTTATGATAGTGGAACTTTCACGAGAACTGATTATCAAAGACCTCAAAAAAATTGGCGTATACGAACGAAGTATCGATATATTTTCCAACAAGTCGGAAATCATTCCAATGATGATTTACGATGTATTATCACCAGCAGCCAATATTATCAAGCAGGAAATGCTTTCAGCCGGCGGCGATTGCGCGATACATAAAAACTGCGTGGATTGCAAGATCGAAAAAAGCGATATAATATTGCTCGGAACAAAAAAACACTATAAAAATCTTATCGCCAAGCTCAAAAGCGAAAATTATTTCAATTTAAAAAACATAATCAGAGAACTTTCAGAATTTTTAAATAATAAAAACATGCCGCTTATAACCAAACTCGCCGACGGGCGCATTATCGAATACGGCAGCGTAAAACTGATGGGAATAATCAACGCGAATGACGATTCGTTCTATGGCGGTTCCCGGAATCCAAGCGTTAAGAAAGCTTTGATAACGGCGGAAAAAATGCTCTCGGAAGGCGCCGATATTTTAGATATAGGAGGCGAATCTTCAAGGCCCGGATCGGCGCCCGTCAACGCTAAGGAAGAATGCCGCCGCGTGGTTCCGATAATCGGCGAGATCAGGAAAAAATTTCCGGCCGCCATAATTTCCGTCGACACTTACAGGGCGGACACCGCCCGCGAAGCGTTAGACGCCGGAGCTGATATAATAAACGATATCACCGCGATGCGCTTCGACGAAAAAATGATAGAGACCGTTGCCGAATATAATGTCCCGGCGGTTTTAATGCATTCATCGCCCAAGAGTGGAAACGTCAATGCGGCTAAAACCTACGATGATTTGATAAGGGAATTGATATTTTACTTCGATGAAATTATAAAGCGCGCGAATGACCATGGCATAAAAAGCGACAAGATGATAATAGACCCCGGAATAGGCTTCAGCAAGACTTTCAACGATAATATCGACATCATACGACATACGGCGGAAATGAAAAGCTTCAATCTGCCCCTTCTGATCGGCGCGTCGCGAAAATCGTTCATCGGTAAAATATTAAACGACGCTTCCGCCGAGGAACGCCTTGAAGGCACCATAGCGGTTTCGTCGCTCATGACGCATCTCGGGGCGAATATAATAAGGGTCCACGACGTACTCGCTAACGCCAGGGCGATAAAAGTTATTGAAGCGATTAAAAACATTTAATTAAAATGAGGTTGGACGGATGTTTACTTCGTACATTTCTTTGGGAAGCAACATAGGCAACAGGGAAAAACACATCATTACCGCCATGAGACATTTAAAAACGCGCGTCGAAATTGAAAAAACGTCCGGACTTTATGAAACCGAACCTTACGGCTACAAGGACCAGAACGAATTTATAAACTGCGTAGCGAAAATCAGGACCGATATGACGCCGCCGGTTCTTCTGGACAGGCTTTTAAGGATAGAGGCGGAAATGGGGCGCGTCAGAAAATTCAAATGGGGACCACGCGTCATCGATCTGGACATATTGCTCTACGAAGATTTCATAAGCAATTCGGAAAGCCTGACGATACCTCATAAAGACATGCAAAACAGGATATTCATTTTGAAGCCGCTCATCGAAATCGAACCGGAATTAATACACCCGGTTCTCAAAAAAAGCGTTTCGCAACTCTATGAAAAGCTCTTAAATGAAAGCAAAGAAGCGTTCAAATGCGTCAACTATAAAAACGAAGTTTTATTATCGGCCGTTCCGGCTGAAGTTAAACCTGGAAGATTTTAAATAATGGCTGGCCGGTCCGGCCAGATAAAGCGAACCCGTCACGCATATAAGTTCGCCCGGGCCGGACAAAGCGAATGCGCATTCCAGCGCTTGCGTATAACTATCAAATTTCTTCAAAGTCCGGACCTTCGGAGTCAGATAATCGTATAAATGCCCGACGCCGTTTTTTTCTCCGCGCGACTCAAAATCGCATAACATTATCCCGTCCGCTATTTCTAATAACATATCGAGCATCTTTTTATATTCCTTGTTTTTTAAAATGCCCGTTATAAGGCTGGCTCTCTTCCCTGGAAAAAGAGTTTTAAAACTTTTAACGAACGCGGTTACGCCGTCAACGTTATGAGCCCCGTCAACGATGATCGTCCTGCCCATTTTTTTTATTATCTCGAACCGCGCAGGCCATCTGGCATTTTTTATTCCAGCCGCGACGGAATTCTCCGACGCTTTAATAAAGCCGGATGAATTTAAAATATATATAGCGCATAACGCTGTCAATGCGTTTTCAAATTGATAATCTCCGGCAAGCTTCGTTTCATATTTTTTTCCGCCCCCGGTTTTCGTGCCGGCATAAAATTCAAGGCCCTTAACGCCGGATGAAACTATGCGCCCTGAAATAGTTTCATCGACGAAAACTACTCCGTTCGCCTTCTGCTTTGCAGCCATATTTTTAATTACATTTTTTATATCTTCACTTTTGACGTTCGCGACGAGAATCCCGCCTTTTTTAACGATCGCGGCCTTTTCGACGGCAATTTCGGCCATTGACGAACCGAGATATTCGGTATGATCCATGGCTATGCCGGTTATCACGCATACCTTGGCGTCGATGACGTTCGTCGCGTCATTTCGCCCGCCCATTCCGGCTTCCACGACGGAAATATCGCATTTTCTTTTTTTGAAATATATAAAAGCGATCGCGGCGAGCGTTTCAAACCCTGTAAGCCTCACCCCGGCGGCATCAGATGCGCATCCGACTTTTTCAGTCAGGAATTTAAAATCTTTCCTCGATATTTTCCTTCCGCCAATGCTGATGCTTTCGCTTTCATGAATAAGAAACGGAGAATTAAAACGCCCTACGCAATACCCTTCGGCGACAAGCATCGACGAAAGAAAAGCGCAAACTGATCCCTTGCCGTTCGTCCCGGCCACATGTATATAATTCATTCCGGCCTCCGGATTTCCAAGAGCGGCAAGCACCCGGCGTATATTATCGAGATTATAGTTGATATTCTTATCGTTGAATTTTATTTCCGCCGATTCCATTTACGTTTTACCTTTTTTATTCCATGCTTTCCCATCGCGCGAGCCTTAAATATTTCAAGCCGGAAGATTTCAAATCCTCCGGCTTATTTCATCTAAAACGCTTATCGCACAAATTTAAAGCTGTTATATCGCGAATTTATAAAACTGTATTTTCTTGGTTTTGATATCGAGTTTCATATAATAAACCGAGCCTGACGCGTCCACGTAAACAAACCTGTTTGAAAGCATTTCCGGCGACGTGAAGACTTCAGTCTTTCCAAGCTGCTTCATATTTTTATCGAATTTATAAACGAATGCGTTTTCAGATATCTCGCCGCTCGAAAAATGCGCCTCAATATATATATTTCCGGCAGCGTCGCTTCCGATAGGGCGGCAGGATACGCATTGCATTCCGTTATTTTTTGACAGAAATTCGCCCGGAAGAACGGTTTTTGAAACTTTCCGGCTTTTTATATCCATAGTTAAAAGCCCTGTTTCAACCGTCTCGTTGACATAAACGTTATACACGGAAGAACTTTCATGAGATGCCGCTATATAAGGCATTTCCTTATCAATATCGCATAACTTTAAAAGCCTTTCATTACTGTATAAAAATGCCGCTCCGGTAGCGTCGTAACCGGAATTAAATGTAACCACGAGAATATCGTCTTTATCTTTGGATGCGACAGGCCATATATTCTGAATTCCGGGAGTGCGGCCGGTTATTCCCACAAGATCGGCCAGTTTATGCGATTTTATCGTAAAACCATTTTTTATTTCGATATTTAATACCGCTATCTGCGACTTATCCGAGAACGCTACGAAGAGCGTCCCGCTTTTTGAGAACCACGCTATATCGATCGGCTGGTACTCATACGGAATTTTTATTCCGCCGGCTTCCGATCCGTCGAGGCCGTATGCGCATATTCTGTTTTTGGCTGAATCCAGGACGAATATGAGCCCGCTTTTTTCATCGGAGCAAAACGCCGCGGGATAATAAAACTTATCGTAATCCGACACGTCTTCCTCAACCGTCCATTCGCCAAGTTTGCCAGCTTCAGCGGAATCGGCCATACCAACTTGTTTTTCGAAAAGCGGCTGGTACGATACCGCGGCGAATACGGACGCTGGAAGTATAACTATTTCAGAAACAGCCGCCAGCGACAACATACACATAAAAATAAGAATCATCAATCTCGTTTTCATTGATTTCACCCCATCCGTTATTTTTTAAAAATCGTTATTATTTTCAAAAGACGAACCAGCCGTCATTATCAGATGGCTGGCAAACGCATGTATATTCATCTTTTTATTTATTCATTTCTATTTATCCGATTCGAACCTGTAAAATCCGATCTCGCGCTTTGCCTCGTCATATTTCATATAATAAACGGAACCAGTGGCGTCTACGGAAATATAGCGGTTCGTAAGCATTTCAGGCGAAGAAAAAATGGCGCGGCGCCCCGCGATCTTGCCGTCGGAACCAAATTTGACTATTTCCGAACCCGTCGTATTTTCGCCGGCGCCATAAAGCGCCTCTACGTATATGTTCCCTTTCGAATCACAACCGGCGGCTTTTAAAGTATGGCAGCTCATTCCTTCCGCCTTCTGAAAAAATTCTTCCGGCAGAACGAACTCATTTGTCTTTGCCGTTTTAAGATCCCGCATAACTATCTTCGCTTCCATCGTATCGCTATACACGCCAACGGCGGTAGTCGAATTGATGGAGGCTGAAAGATTATTGAAGGCCCCGTCGATATCCTTGATTTTAGCGAACTTTCCATCTTTGAGCGAATAAGCCGCGTAATCGGCGCCAGGACTTGAACTAAGATTTGCAACAATGATATTTTCGGAAGCATTCGCGATATCGCACGGCCATATATTCTGAGCGTAAAAGTCTTTCGTTTCGGAATCTTCGGCCGTCCCCAGGTCAAGAAGCTTTGACGATGATATTTTCACATCGCCGGAAGCGAAATCAACGTCGAACGCGCCGATCCGCGGGACGTCCTGAAACGCGATAAATGCGCGCTTCGAGCCTGGGAACCAGGAAAAATCGATGGCCTGAAATTTAAACGGAATTTCGACAGCGCCGATAAACTTTCCCGCATTCGAATATTTGCATAAACGATTATTGATGGAATCGAGCACTATTATAAAACCAAGGCTTTCATATGACTGAAACGCCGCCGGCATGGTATAGACATCGTAATCGTCGTTTGAACTTTCGGTTGACATCGCAAAACCAATTTTTTCAGGCGAATCTTTTCCAACAGCCACGGAAAACAAAGGTTTAGCATCAACGAAAACCTTTTTTGCGACAGCCGCCGCGGAATTTCCGGATGCGGCCAGAGCGACGCAATGCGCGGCTGAAAGAAACGATAAGATAATAGCAAATACGGCTACAATTTGTTTTGAATTCATATTTTTCAAATTACTTCACCTCTATTAAAATGGGACGTTGGTATATTTTCTGACGGACGCGAGTATCCTGCAATTATTTTGAGACCCGACCCCGCTTTTGGAACTCGTAGTGTCGAGGGACAGCCATTTTCCGTCTATGTAAGCCTCGGCCCAAACGTGGCCGTATGTGCCGCTCGAAAACCGGCATGAGGATGAATGGGCGTATCTGGCCGGAACTCCGGCCGCGCGAAGAATGGAAACGATAAGATTTGCCTGATCGCAGCAGTTGCCTGAGCTTCTCGAAAGAGTATTGAGCGCGCCGCGCTGGGAATTGTTATAAAATGCATAACTAACGTGGGAACGCATCCAGTTGAAAGTGTTGACAGCCGTCTGCTTCGCAGTCGAAGCCCTGACGCTCTTGGCAATAGCGACGATCTTGGCGTTCGTCGAAGGCGCTTTCGATGAGGCTTTAAGATATTCGGCGCCGGGCGAAGGGAAATTTCCGGTGCTTGCAGCCGATGCAGTTGTTTTTGTGGTGGCGGATGATGCCTTGGCAACCGAGGCGTTCGCACCGCTCTTTTCGATTATTATCGCGCGATTCTGTCTCGTAGCCCACATAGCCTTGAATTGCGCTATGGAGTATGAATTAGTGCGGCCCGTCCACGGATCGGCTACAATAACTTTCCCGTCCTTCACGCCTGTAGCGACCATATAATGGCCCTGCGGCCAGAAGCCCGCGGTATTTACATGAACCATTACGGGTTTCTTGGCGTCGGTCATACTCTTGAGCCAGTCGATATCACATCCGGTTTTTATACGGCTATCATCAAAACCAAGTTTCTTAGCCGCTGTAACCATTTCATTGAAGCCAGTTCCGGCACCGGATCTGGTTCCGCAAAGTTTAGCCAATTCAGGCGTCGATTTTTTTAAACCGTAAAATTCCATTATCATTCCAAGCGATGAGGGACCGCCGGAAACATTTCCAAGATCGCCGTTTTCAGAAGCAAACTGAGAGCGCAAGACAAGATCGACGCTTCCGGTTGCATCGGCTTTAGATATATTCAGAGAATCCGATACTTTCGTAGGATCTCCGCCAAGAGATTTTATAATCTCGTCAACAAGATACGGTATCTTTCTCTCATCTATAACATTTTTGTTATACATCGACGATTCGGCGACTTTAAACCCGGCATTTATGAGATACTGGTATGGATTTTCAATACCCTTGAATGAAGACGGCGAAAAATTATCATCCCATGCGCGTTTAAGGAATGTAAGGTTTTTTATCATATAAGAAGAAAGGTTTACGAAAACAAGGCCTTTTATTTCATTTGACTTCCAAGCGCCCCTGAGATATCCCTTATTTATACCGATATTAAGATCGCGCCAGGTCCCCGCGCAAAGGCACGCTCCATAGACAACCCAGTAGCCTTTGGGGCAGTTTTTTATCGTGAGAACGTGGTTATTCGCAATGCTATGATATTTTGAAACTTCAGCGTAATAACCTTTTTTAGCCAATTCACTCTTCATCTTGTTCAAAAAAACGCGGTCTTTCGCGACGCTGTGCATACAGTCGCAGACCAGCATAAGTTTCGGCTTGACCTCGCCGCCGACTTTCGTTATCGAATCAGCTGTCTTTCCAATGTCCTGAGTAAAAAGATCGCTCGCGAAAGAAGATCCTGCGCAGAATAATAACAACAGAAAAGAGAAAATTATAAAACCTGGCAGAAAAAATCTTTTAAAATTTCTCATACTACTCACCTCACTGATTATTTTTATATTTTAGTTAATCACATTTCAATTTTCAAGCCGGCCGGCATGGCCATTATTTCAACTCGGCGTCGACGACGAACGGCCTGTGGTCTGAAACTGTCGAAGGATATACCTGAAAGCTTTTTATATTAAATTTCCCTTTGGATAAGAATATATAATCGAATTTAACATTCGGCTTGTCCGAAGGTATCGTGGCCCCGGCCGCCGCGCTTAATTTATTGACGCCGGCAAGATACATGAACCCATCGTCCATTATATCCGTGATCGGTTTCAATACATCCGGTTCCCCAGGCGTAGTGTTAAAATCGCCGGCGAGTATCACGGGAATATTCGCGTAATTGGATTTAATTAAATTGGCCAGGAATTCAACCTGTTTTATACGTTCGTCCTTGTGCATGCCGCGCGAAAGATGAGCGCTTATCAAAACTATTTCATGACCGTTAACCTTGGTTTTAGCGATCGCTATACCGCGTAATTCGGAGTCCTTGCGTATTTTAGGAAGGTCCTTGAGAACCGTAGAATAAATAGGAGTTTTACTTAAAATCGAATTTCCCATTTTTTCGATATATGTCCAAATGTTTATATTTCCCTTAAAAAGAACATGCGGATATTTACCGGCCCTTGCAATATTCCATGGCTGGTTCGGATAAATGACGACGCCATAGACCGATTCGGTGAGAAAAGCGAAATCGGCGTTTATATTTTTCACGACGGTCGCAAGCTGGCCTGTTTTAAATATATTGCTTACGCCCTGAAGATTATAAGTAACTATTCTGATTGAATTAGTCTTTTTAACGGGTGACTTTTCCGGACTGACAAGATTTTTTCCTTCAGTGACAATATCCTTGGCGCTTTTAAAAACATCCTGAGAAAACAGATCAACGGCGAGGCAATCGCTTTTAAAAAAGATAACGAAAAGCATTATAAATACTAAGACAGAAACAATTTTATGTATTTTCATTAAAACCATCTCCTTATTAATTTATGATCAGATAAACAGCCTTCTTTGTAATAATTAGACACGGCCGGAAAACAAAAGTGACATTTTTTTATTGAGCATTCGCTTTTTGAAACGATCAAAACAATATCAATTACTTTTTTTCTACCAGCGGATGTCTGATATCATAATTATACATATGGATTTTTAAAAATTTTACCATAACTCTTTATATTTTGCCATAAAATAATTTTAAACGGTTTATAAAAAAGTCTGATCTTTAATTGTGCAGACCGATTAAATGTGATATAACCCACAAAATAGCGGTCCTTAAACAAAATAAATTTGAAAGGCGCGATTTGAAACAGATAATAGCAATGGGTAGCAGCGGCGGAACTATAACGGTAAAAAGTTCGCCGGACGAAGGAACGGTCTTTAGCGTATCAATACCGCTGCCCGCGGCGAATTCTTAAAAGGAAAATATGTGGCTAAAATGCTTATAACCTGAAAAATAAGATTTTTTTTATTTTTATTATAAAAACATCTTTTTTCAATAACATTAAATATTTTTAAATAAGTACCCTACGTTAGGTATCGTTTGGATAAGTTCTTCATAAGGCGAAAGTTTCTTGCGCAATCTCGACACGTGCGGATTAAGAGTTTTTGGTTCGATAAATATATCGTTCCATACTTTTTTGATCAGTTCATCTCTGACCACTACTTTATTTTGATTTTCAATTAAAACTTTCAATATTTGAAATTCGATATAACTCAACTTTACCTTTACGCCATCGCAAAAAACTTCGCAAAGGTCAAAATTGATTTTCAACCCTTTGTATTCACACATTTTTGGCATAGCCGCGCCGGTTACGCGCCTTATCACGACCCTCACTCTGGCCACGAGTTCCTTAATGGAAAACGGCTTGCATAAATAATCATCGGCGCCCAAATCAAAACCCATTATTTTATTGGAATGGATTCGGTTGGTATATTTACCTGAATACACACAGTATTCGCACCGAAGATTGCATTGTTGGGTCACTTGCAGTGAAATCATGGCAACTTTGCTTTCTAAATGAAATTCCAGAATTTCATCTTCAGGATGGATTATTTCCATCACTCTTTGGGATGAGAAATAGCCATCTTTACGCATTGTTTTTATGATCTGTATGATTTCACTTTTTTTGTCGCTGGGTAAGCCTGTTTCATCCTGCATA
>CAZJFS010000051.1:0-25563 GCA_964545075.1 uncultured bacterium | reverse complement strand
TCAAGCATCTCGGCGAATACACTTATAAATTTTTCAAGGAAACTCCCGCCGGCATCGAATTCATCGATGAACAAATAAAAAATCTCAAAGTTCTCGAGGAACAGATAGACAGCAAACAAAACGAAGAAAAAGACCTTGAATCGCATAAGACCGAAGGCGGAATCTGGAACGTTTTCAAGGGCTCAATCGCGAAACTCGCCGGATACACTAAAATAAAGCTGGATATCTCCATATTAAACAGCAACCGCGAAAGCAAGATATCAGCGTTCGGCCAGGTCATATACGATAAGGTTTCAGAATGCGAAGCGATCCTGAAAAAAGCGCCTGAAATCAGCGAAACGTTAACGACCATATCCGATCTCGAACGCCAGCGCGAAGAAAAAGAAACCGAAATAAATGAGCTGTCGCAACAATAACCACTTTAACGCAATTTAATTATGTTATCGGAAAAGGCCTTGGCATATCTAGAAAAAAACTCCGTTTCTCATCCAAATGATTACGGTCTAAGGATAATGCTTGTCAATGTCTTTTTCGCTAACAATGAAACGGAAAAGGCGCTTGCGCAGCTTAGATCTTTAAGGCACGACACTCCCAGTTCCGACTATGGCGAATATGCCGCTTTTACGTTGAACCTTTATAACTTTTTCAGCGACGCCAATCGCCCTTTTATGCAATACCGTTCCTACGAAGAAATAGCCGAAGCTATATTCGAAAAAAAAAACCGGCATAACTGGGAAGATAATTATATTTTCGAATATCTGGATTTCCTTAAATCACATTCATCAATGAAATGGGCGCCTTTCGGCATGATCGAGGTGCTCGAATTCTTTTATCTGAATGAGGAATTCGAAAGCGTCAAAACCGCTGCGGCGGCGATCACCGAAAACTATCCTCAGTCATGGTGGGACGCCAGGGCGCGTCTGCGCCTTCTGGATATCGAACATAGCGAAGTGATAAAGAAAATAAGAAGGCTTAAAGAGCTTGTCAACCTTATGGAATATAAAAAAAAAAGCGGCGTTCTTCAGGACCAGAATCAGATATCGGAAAAACTGGCGCTCGAAGCCGATATTCAGAAAGCTATACCGGAATTCTCTGAAAACGTAATACATCTTGCACAAAGATATAAAAACTATAAGTTCGTCAGAAACGAATTTTTTAAGATCGTCTCGATGCATGAGGAAAAAAATGACGGGCGCGAAATAATAAAAGCTCTTTCAAATATAAACAACCTGTTCAACGAATTTCCGGAAGGCGTGAAAGCTCATTTCGACCTGGGAATGTATTATTTTAAAACCGAGAACCATCAGATGGCTCTTCAATTTTTTAACGAGCACCTCAACCATTACCCTAAAAGCGAAACCCTGGCGCAGGCCACGTTCATGACTGGAAAGATTTTTCAGATGCAGAAAAGAATTTCCGAGGCCATGTCTTTTTTCAAGAAGACCCTTCAGTTAAACAATGAAACCTGGGCTAACGAGGCATCCGGCTCGGCGATTGAAATATGCAAGCAACTCTATTCAGAAAAAAAATACGATCAAACGCTTGAGATCGTCGGAGACATGCGCTCGGCCAAGTTTTCGGAAATCGGCATGGCTGAAGCGGCTTTCATAGAAGGAAGCTGCCATCGCGATCTCTCTCTTTCCGCCGGAAAAGCCGACGCGGCCGAACATCTTCAAAAAGCCGTGGACATATTCAATCACCTGATCGAAAGATATCCCGATACGCTCTTTTCACCAATGGCGCGCGCGGCCCTTCACGAAATCCAAAGTGGCAATCTCAATGCCTCGATAACCATAAACAGAATATCCAATATTATAATAATGGGAGGGTTCGTAGGATACTTCGTGCTTTTGGGCTACTCGATGACGCAGAGCGACAACAGTTTATACTTTCTGGTAATGGTTGTACAGATAGCTATTCTGATCGTAGGACTTATCGTCATGACTTCATTTAACGTACTGGGCAAGCTCTGGGAAATGCTCTTCGGATAAAATATAAACATAAAAATAGAACGGTTAAAAATTAAAAATAATAGTAGAAAGCTGGTATAAAATGATCAAAAAAAACGCTCCTAAAACCACAATCTCAAAAAATTCTAAAAAAGATAAAAAACAAATCATCGGCATCATCGGCGCCGGAAAAATAGGCGAAGCTATAATCAGCGGCCTTCTGGGCGAAAAAATAAAAAGCCATGATGAAATAATAGCCACGGTAGCTTCACGCGAGCGCGCCGAGTATATGAGAAAAAAATTCGGCATAACATGCACCAACAATAATATAGATGCCATAAAAAAAGCGGACGTGATAATCCTTGCCGTAAAACCACAAATAATATCGGTTGTTTTAAAGGAAATAGCGCCCGTATTAACCAAGGAAAAACTTCTGATATCGGTTGCGGCGGGCGTCAGTTGCTGTTATATCGAATCGTTTTTAAAGAAAAAAGCCTCGGTAATAAGGGCGATGCCAAATTTGTGCTGTCAGGTTTACGCCGGAATGACCGCAATTTCAAAAGGCTCGGCCGTCACATCGGATCAGGTCGAAATAGCTAAAAAAATATTCGAACCTGTTTCGCGCACCATAGTCATAGACGAAAAGCACCTCGACGCGGTCACGGGACTTTCGGGATCGGGTCCGGCTTATATTTACATAGCCATTGAAGCGCTCGCCGAAGGCGGCGTAAAGGTAGGGCTTCCACGCGAGGTCGCGACGCTCCTGGCCGCTCAGGCCACGCTAGGCGCCGCCAAAATGGTCCTTGAAACGCACGAACATCCGGCGCTTTTGAAGGAAATGGTAACGACGCCGGCGGGCGTCACAATAGACGGCATCATGGAGCTCGAAGAAGGGAAATTCAGGGTGACGCTGATAAAAGCCGTCATGAAAGGCACCGAGCGTTCGAAGGAACTCGTCAAGCATTAAAAGTCATTTTTTTGCGCTTTATCACAATTTATTATCGATTTCAGTTAGCTGCTCGCGCTTCAGGGCGTTATATTCAAGCGAGCGGTCCACCCAGCCGCGGCCGTTAAATTCAAGATACTGATCTTCGCCCGGATTAAATTCCTTATATATGGACGGATATTTTTCGAAGAACCACTTGCCGCGCCACATGTCGGAACATTTCCAGTCTATGCCGTCCTTGACGACCATAAGATAGCTGGTAAGCTTATTCGCCGTAATGTTCTCGCTGCCTACGTTGTTAAACATTTCCACCGAGTATTTGACGCACGCGATACGGCTCTGTACAACTACGTCATGAAGTTTTATATCACGCACTACCGTCCGCAGATCCTCGCGCATCCTGTTCTTTATGAACACCATGCGGTTGCCCACGATGGCCTTCTGGCAGGTAGCCATAAGATCGTACATTTGAGAATAGTTTTTATCCTTCGCTGATTTCAAGAAAGCCAGGCTGCTGTACATTATTCTTGATTTGACGGCCTCTTCAGGTTTTTTGTTCTCAAGGAATTCGCCCATCTTTTCAAGCTCCAGAAGGTTGGAATCCCGCCATTCGCGGTCCAACTTGGTTTCAACGCCTACGTAGCTTAAAACTTCCGGAAATTTCGAGCAGAAGTAGCCGAAACGATCAACCATAAAATCCGGCGGTATGACGCACCATTTTTCGTTCTCCTTCACGAAGAACATAAAATTGCGCTTCTTTTCCAGCACTTTGTCATAATCGCCCATCGCTGATTTCAACGGCTGTTTCAGCTCCTTTTCATAGATAACGTCAAACTGGACGACCCCGAAAAATTCTTTGTCCCTCATTTTTATCGCGTCAATGTTGACGTCACGCGAAACACCGGTAACAGCCTCATCCAGAGCGGCCGTCGCGTAATTAATATATTCTGATTTTGGAATAGACTTCTTGCAGCCGTCGGTGAAATATACGTATGCTTCCTCGAAATTTTTCTGAAGATAGAGCATCTTCAAAAAATTTTTGATTTCATCCGGAATATCCGAATTTTTCGCATGCACCTGTTTCTCCGTTTCCAGATATTTCGATGTCGCCAGGCTCGTATCGTTCTTGACGCCTTCAGCCTGCACTATTTTATCAAGACAGCCTTTCAAAAGCACCTTCGCATTTACGTGATCAGGTTTTAATTCTAAAACGCCCTCGCATTCTTTTTTTGCGTCGACGTATCGTTTTCCCGTTTTATAAAGCATCAGCGCGAGATTATAGCGATATTCGGTATTTTGCGGATCGCTTTCAATCGCCCGGTGCATAAGGTCGAACGATTTTTCTATCTCGCCGCGCTGATAGAGTTCGATAGCTTCCACGTTATAATCCCGCTGACTGCCGGCCGCCGGAGGGGCCGCGGATTCGGCGGCAACCGGCGTGAAGCTTGAAAATAATAATAATAACGAAAATATGATGGCTTTTCTAATCGACATTTTACTTACCTCCGTGGATCTTTGATAATGCGTCTATCACTTCGATATCCTTCTGATCAAGTTTATAGGCTTTTTCGAGATAAAACGACGCCTTGGGGTCGTCCGATTTCAAAAGTATGAGGCCCAGGTTCTTATTGGCGATAAAATTATCTCCAACCAGTTCGATCACTTTCCGATAATGCGTTATCGCGTTCTGCGTTTCACCGCAACCGTCATATCCCGTAGCCATGGCAAGATGATATTCATACCTGTCGGGACCCGTAAAATATTTTTCAGCTGCGTCGAAAACGCGTATAATAGCGTAATAGTCCTTCATCTTAATGGCCACCTTCAAAAGCGCCGCGTAACATTCTTTTTTATCCGGCGCCAGAAATATCGCGATCTGAACTTCATTTATCGCCTCGATCAAAAGCCCTTCCGCGAACAGATTCTCGGCTTTCTTCAAATGGATGAACCATAATGCCGGGTTTTTGTCGGTCGCTTTTTTAAAATTTTCGCGGGAGCGCGATATCTGCTTCAGCTTGAAATAGGCGCGGGCAAGGGTCTCATAAGACGCATCGTCGGGCGGAAATTGCTTTAAATAATTATAAAGCAACATTTTTTCAGGTTTTTGAAGGTCCAGAAGCGCGCCGGTTATTTTTTCAAAATCCTGCCGGTAATAGTTTGCGGGAGCAGAAAATTCGAGGTAAGGACGTTCGTGAGAGTTGACGCCCGTACCGGCATATTTCCGTGAAAGTTCGGAAAGCGTATCGGAATCAAGGATCTGATGCGCTAAAAGCGCTTCGGCCGAAAACACCTCTATGACGCCAAGCTGCTCTCTTATTCCGTCTCTTGCGACGCGGGAGCGCACGGCATTAAAATCAATATCGAAATCGTCTTTTGAGGCAATTATTAAAGCGTCGCCCCAGGATGAAAACCATAGCGTGGCGTTAGGAAAAACCTTGTGGAACGTCACGAGTATCCTTACAAAATCGTCATACGACATGGAGTATATCTGAAGCCACTGGCATATAATTCCGCCGTCTTCAAGCCGAGCGCGGCAGTTTTGAAAGTGATCTACGGTGAAAAGCGACGCCACTCCAGCCATCCACGGATTCGAAGGCTCGGATATTATTACATTATACTTGTTTCGCGAGTTTTTCATGAAGCTTAACGCATCGTCCTCTATTATGGAAAGATTGGCGGCCGCGAAATCAAGTCCGCTGATCTTCTTGAAATAACGAGCGGCCTCTATCACGTTCGGATTGATTTCAATACAGTCAACCTGCTTGGGGCCGTATTTCATAACCGCTCCGGCAGTAACTCCAGCGCCAAGACCAATGACGGAAACGCGGTCGGGGTGCTTGCATAGAATCATAGGAAGATGAGCAAGCAAAAGCTGCGTATTCATATCATACCATCCCGTCGATGCGTCCACCTTTCCGTTGATCTTTAAAGACGACACGTCGTTCTTGTTATAGATGCCGACGGTTGAATCCACGCCCTCCGCCAGAAATATTTTCTTTTCCAATTTTATATAGCGCTTGAGCTCCGCGACGCTTTTCATTTTCTCTATCTTTTCGGGATGATAATGCATACCGGAAGCTATTACATCCATGTCAAGGGTGCCGCCGGTTAAAAGGACCAATATGAATATCACGGCGCACGCCCCGATACGTATGGCCTTAAGCGGCAGGCGGGCGCGCGTGAGTACCGTGAGCGCCGCGCCCGTTATCAGGAATATGCTTGATAATACGATAATCGAATTTTGAAGGCCGAAAATTTTAATGAAAAAGAACGGCGCTAAAATGGAGCCGAGCACGGAACCGATGGTATTAAAAAAATAAAGGCGTCCGACATCGCCGCCGATAGTGTTAGCCGACGTTCTTATGGATCCGAGAGCGCATGTGAAAGCGTAGCCGGAAAGCGTAGCGGGTAAAAGCATAACGATAAGGCACAGCAGATATTCGACGAATAAAAACGTCGAAAAATCGCCGTGATAAGCGGAATATATCCTCAAAAATATGAAGGGCGAAACGGATATCAGCGGAATCGTCAAAAGCGAAGCCGTAGCGAGCATCATCAAAACCACGCCAAAAGCTTCCATACGGGGCGACCGCCGCAGTATGGCGGGAATTAGTATGGAACCCGCCGGTATTCCGCATATATAGGCCATCAATATTATAGAAAAAGCATATATCGAAGTTCCGATTATTAAAACCAGCAACCGCGTCCATACTATTTCAAGGGCCAGGGCGCAAAAACCCGTGAAAAAAAAGGCCGAAAAACACGCCCATTTTTGAAGCGGAGTTATTCCCTGATCTTTTGATCTGGCGTTATGTATGCTGCCAGGCGATAAATTTTCCGCGCGGTACGGAACGGGACCTTGCGCGGAATCTTTTTTTGTTTTAAAGTGTATCACGAGCGCCAGAATGGCTATCAGAAGATTTCCGGACGCGGTTATAAAAGTTGTCTTGCTTACGCCGAACGTATAGATCAGATAAAAACTCGAAGCCACTATGCCGGCGACTCCGCCCAGGGAGTTCACGCCGTAAAGAAAACTTACGGCGAAATCCCGGTTGGGCGGGGCGAATATCCGCACGTATGCCGCGGAAATAAAAGGAAGCGTCGCGCCCATCAGCGCGGTGGGGATCATTATAACCGCCATGGTCACGGCGAATTTAGCGATTATTCCATCCAGGCCGGACGCAAAAGCGTCTATGTGCGGTGACGCATACAGAAAAACAACGGCGTATAATCCGATCAAAACCTCAAAGGCCGCATACCATTTAAGAGGCGACGCGACCGAATCGGAATACCGGCCCGGCATCCACGCTCCAATGGCGAGGCCGCCCATGTAAGCGGCTGTGACAGCGGACGCGGCGTATATCGTCGAACCTATCGCGAGAGAAAAAAAACGCACCCACAATATTTCGTAGATCAGGCCGAATGCTCCGGACGATAAAAATATCGCCCAGAATAAAAATTTCATAAAATTAGCGGGACCTTGTATTTTTTTTGCCATACTTTTCCATATAGGCTATTATTTTATAAATTAGCTTCGCTGCGAGAAAATCGGAAGCATGATTACCGGGAATCGGCATAAGTTCGACAAGATCGAAACCGACGACTTTTTTCCGGGCCGCGAGTTCCTTTAAAAACGAAAGCGTCTCATACCAGAAAATTCCTCCCGGTTCGGGCGTTCCGGTAGCGGGCACTATCGAAGGATCGAGCCCGTCTATATCTATCGTTATATAAAGATTTTCATATCCCTCGAGCGACTTTAATATCGCCGGTATTTTTTCAACGAGCTTCCCGGACACTTCACTTCCGTGAAAAACCGCGACCTTGCGTTTTTTTATATATTCAGCTTCTTCGTCGCAATAGGAACGTATTCCGACATGCACGGTGTGAAGCAAAAGATCATCGCGTACGCGACGCATTACCGAGGCATGGTTATAGATGGTACCTTCAAATTCGCTTCTCAGGTCCGAATGCGCGTCGATCTGAAGCACGGCCATCTTCGAGCCAGGGGTGTTAAAAACATTGGCATACGCGGCTATCGGGCCATACGATATCGAATGTTCGCCGCCTACGATTATTGGAATTTTCTTGTCCTTTAAAAGCCGCGCTACGACCTTCTGAAGTTTTTTCACCGTTTTTTCGGGCGATGACATGTCGGGTTCAAGCCCCGGAAGCGTGCATATCCCCGCTTCAAACGGATTCGAACCGGTCTCAATGTCGTATAACTCCATATTCATGGAAGCCGCTATTATGGCAGCCGGACCCTCGCGAGTGCCGACCCTGTACGACGTCGTCGAATCGTAGGGCACCGGTAGAAAAACGTATTTCGACTTCTTATAATCACAAAATTCCGGTTCGAGTCCGGCATAGCCGTATGCGGGCCGAAGTCCTTCAAACTGCATTTTAATCACCCTATCACAATATATTATTTTTAACGAATATTCTGTTTCGCGGCATTCACTAAAAGATCTTACGGGTCATGGCGGGTATTATGTATGGAGCAGCGCACGGTAATATCCCGTACTCCGCCTTCCTGCTTCGATTCCACTTTATAAACGCCTTTCCAAGGGCATTCTATCGGATCTTTTATGTACCCGTCCTTTAAAAGAAGATCTACAAAAGCTTTATCTATAGTCGAAGGATATTTTTCAGTGCCGGCGTTCAGTGAATACTGAGTTATCGCGCCCTCGAGAGTGAACATGTTCTTTTTGCAGGCCTTGATAAGCGCCTGCTCTTTAGCGCGCTGATAATAGGCGGTTCCCATCGAAGCCAGTATGCCTATTATGGCTATAACTATCATCAATTCTATTAAAGTAAAAGCTCCGCGTTTTTTTTGGAATTTCATACCATGTCCTTTTTATTTAGCCGGGCTATCGTTCTCCGCTTTAGTGCTGATATTCTTCGAAGCGATAACCTTAGGCTCGATGCCTTTGTCGGATAACGTCGAACTCTCGAGACGTATGCCGTTTAAAAGTTCTATCGCGCGAACCATTTGCGTGTCATATAGCTTCACGCCGTATTTTTTAAGCCTGTCCGCCATAGGCGTTCCTTCAGCGGTTCCCGGAATCTGGCCTGACGTTTTTAACTCTTCGTCCTTCGAATAATTATCATATATCTCGGCCGCTTCCTCATCGGATAAAAGACCCTGCTCTATATTGATATCCGGTTCTATTCCCTTGTGATGGATCGATCGCCCCGCTGGCGTAAAATACCACGCCGTCGTAAGAATAAGCCCCGCGTCGTTTTCCATCGGAATAACCGTCTGAATTACGCCTTTACCAAAGGTTTTATTGCCGATCAATATGGCGCGGCGGTTGTCCTGAAGCGCGCCGGAAACGATCTCTGAAGATGAAGCGGAGCCTTTATTGATCAGAACGACCATGGGATAAAGCGGATGGGAACGATAGTATGAAGAAAGATTTAGCGTCTTTCCATCACGGCTTTTTACCGTAACGATAACGCCTTTATCAATGAATTTTCGGGACACGTCGACGGCCGCCGTAAGAAGGCCGCCTGGATTATCGCGCAAATCAAGTATTATCGCTTCAATTCCATTTCCTTCAAGCTTTAACAATTCTTTTTCAAGATCCGAAGATGTCGTTTCAGTGAACTGGGAAATGCGGACGTAGCCGATCTTATCGTCAACCATTTTAGATACGACCGTCTTGAGCGGAATTACATCTCTTGTAAGAGTGAAGTTTTTGGGTTCGCGGAACTCGTTGCGCCAGATAGTGAGCGTTACGCTGCTGTCTTTTTTACCTTTCATTTTTGTGACCGCGTCATGCAACGTCATTTTATCAGTGTCCGACCCGTCTATCTTTAATATTTTATCGCCCGATTTAATTCCGGCGCGCTTGGCGGGCGTATCATCTATCGGAGATACCACGGTCAGCATCTTGTTTTTGACGGATATCACTATTCCGACGCCTTCAAACTCGCCTGACGTGTCTGACTGCATATCCTTGAAGTTATTCGGTTCCAGATAACGGCTGTAAGGATCGTTCAGCGATTCAAGCATTCCGTTAATGGCTCCCGTCATAAGCTCCTTTTCAGTCACATCTTTTTTGATATGGTCTGATTTTATAAGATTGAATACTTTTCTTAAAACATTTAAATTATCGAGCGCGCCGATATCGACGGTCCCGCCGGACGCAGGGACCGATGAAAAAATAAGGCCGGCAACGCATATGATAGCAGGCACGGCCAAAAACTTTTTATACCGGCCGCAGGCGTTATTATTTTTCATCATAGCAAGTAAACCTCCACGCATATATTATACTAATAAATTTGACAATATTCAAGTTGAACGGGGTTTTTTAAAGATAGTCCATCGGGTCCTTGGCATTTCCGTTTACGCGTATCTCGAAATGAAGATATGGCTGGGCGCTTTCACCTTTCGACTTCGCTATGCTGCCTATAGATTCGCCCGATACGACTTCCTGGCCCATGCCGACCTCGATGCCTCCAAGGTGTGAATATAGAGTCGTGATGCCGCCGCCATGATCTATTATTAAAAGTTTGCCGATGCTTTTCATTTCTCCCTTATATTTTACTTTGCCGGCCACGGCGGCCAGTACGGGCTCGTCCTGCTGCCCTGAAATATCTATTCCGGGGTTAAAATAATTTATGTTATATTTCGGATCTTTCTGCGTCCCGTAAAAACTCAGAACGGTCTTGCTGCTTTTTAACGGCCATGAAAAAGCGAGCTTGGTCAGATCCATCTTCGCCTGATCTTTTGCAGCCGGCGCATTTTCAACGCCGGATTTTAAGGAAGGCGCCTCGATTTTTTCGACGTTTTTAACATAATTATTCTCGATCGCGCCGATCTCACGCTCGATCCTTTCTTTATCGCTTAAAAGTCCTCCAGACTGCATGGTCAAAAATTGTTGCTTCTGGTGAAGTTTCGCCAGATAGTCGTTCATCTGGCCCGAAGCCAGGCGAATGCTCTTTTCATAGCTCTTGCTGCTTTCGTCGATACGTTCGAGCTCCTTCATCTTTCGGGCGAGTTCCTCGCGCTGAAGCTTTATCGTCGCGACCTTCTTAGAAATATCGGATATAAATTCCGAATCGGACTGAATTATTTTCGACAGGTAAAAAAGATTTATATAAAAATCAGCGAAAGTTTTCGATTCCATTACGAAACCTGCTTTTTTGCTGAATGAACTCTTATAAATGGCCTTTATCCGGTCTGAAAAAAGATTTTTCTTCCTGAGAAGATTGTCGGTGGAAAGTTTGAGTTCCTTTGCCAGAACCAGTTTCTGCTCGTATAATTCCGCGGCTCGCTTCTGGTTTTCATCCAGCTGCCCTTTTACTTTCTCATATTCCGCCTTCTTGACGTCGTATTCGGATTTGTAACGTTCGATATCCGCTTTGATTTCGCCAAGAATTTTGCCGTTCTCAGAAATTCTGGCCTCTATGTTTGAAAGATCCGCTTTTTTGCTTTGAATCTCGGTCGTGCTCAAACCCTGGGCCGAAACGAAACCGGCGCAAAAAAATATTGTGTACGCGACGAATATGATTGTTTTATTCAGTTGTTTTATTTTCAGTTTTCTCATAAAATCAAGACGCCGGCGGCGTTAAAATTTTTCGGAAAGAACGCTGGCCGTGGACCACATGGCGCCGATAACGCCCTGAAGCGTTCCTACGAGTATCAGTTTCCAGCATATCTCCATCATCGAAACATCGCTTTTAACAGCGTTAAGTATATACATGCTTTTTGAAAGTTCGAGCACGGCGCTGTTTTTAAAAAACAGTATCAAGAGCGTAGCGAGCGCTCCCGAAGCGACGCCTAAAATTATGCCTTCAATAAGGTAAGGCCATTTAACGTACCAATCGGTGGCTCCGACAAGCTTCATTATCTCGATATCGTCGCGCCTTGAATAAACCGTCAGCTTTATAGTAGCGGAAGTGACCACGATAGAAGTGAGAATAAAAAGGAGCAGGAACAAAACCATGAATTGTTTCAGGCTTTTTGCGGCATTCAGAAAAGAATTCACGCTTTCTCCGCCATAGGTGACCTCGCTCACGGCTATGCCGTTTTCCTTCTTGAGCTTAGCCGTTATTTCAGCGAGGCTATCGGCCGATGTCACCTTGACGCGAATAGAAGCCGGGAGCGGATTTTCCTCTATTACGGAAAAAACTTCGTTAAGCTCCGGCACTTCCTTTTTAAGCTCTTCGCGGGCCCCTTCCTTCGTCACGAGACGTACGCTTGAAACGCCCTGATAAGTCGATATCGAAGGAATTATGACGTTTTTTACGGTGGACTCGTTGAATCCGTCCTCTAAAAACGCCACTATCTCAAGATTATTTTCAAAATTAGAGACTATGGCTTTGAAAAATTTATCGCCCATTATGAAAACTCCGAGAAGAGCCAGCGACGTCGTTATTATAACTACGGCGCAAAAAAGCATCATCGGGCTTTTTTTTAACGATATAAAAGTTTCGTCTATTATATATTTGAAATACATTATATTATGTTTTACTCCATTTTTTAAGCATTCTCATAATCGAAACTTCCTCGCTTCTCATCTTTCGTGAGGCGCCCGTCCCTTAAAACAATCACTCGCTTGCGCATCCTGTCAACAAGTTCCTTGTTGTGCGTCGCGAATACGACCGTAGTGCCCTTGCTGTTTATATCGACCATTGTTTTCATTATTTCCCATGAAATATAAGGATCGAGGTTTCCGGTAGGCTCGTCCGTAACGAGTATCGCCGGATTGTTAACTATGGCGCGAGCTATGCAAACACGCTGTTTTTCGCCACCCGAAAGCTGCGAGGGATAAATTCTTTTTTTTGTCGAAAGCCCCACGAGTTCAAGCACGTGTGAAACCTGATTCTGGATCACCGTGTGGTTAAAGCCCATTACCTTGAGCGTATAAGCGACGTTTTCAAATACGCTTCTGTCCTCGAGCAGCTTAAAATCCTGGAAAACCACGCCAATGTTCCGGCGCAGATAAGGAACTTCATGCCTTTTCAGCCTCGTAATATTTCTGCCGTCTATGAACATTTCACCCGACGTAGGGGTTTGCTCGCGAAAGATCATCTTTAAAAAAGTAGATTTTCCGGCGCCTGAAGGCCCTATGAGGAATACGAATTCACCGCGCTCTATGCGCACCGAAATATTGTCGAGCGCTACAACGCCATTATCATATACTTTCGAGACATCGTTGAATTCAATCATTGGCTCTCTCCCTGCCCTGTTTCTTTATAAAAAGTCAGTAAAAATTCGGCGATCGAACAAAACGCCGCTCCGATAACGATGCCGGCCAGAAGGCCATAAAAAGCGCGAGATGCCGTAATCAGGAGCGGCACATGGACATGGCAGAAGGAATTGAAGACGGATATGCTCGCGAGCGTACCGATAGCCGCGAGGACGATATTGAATTTGTTCATTTTTCTAAGGCTCAAATAAAAATAAAGCAGAAGCATCGGATAGCCGATGGCGTATTCCTTAAAATAAAGCTCCACGCCGGTTATCCTTTCAAAGAAAAAATTCAGGTATGCGTCATATCCCCCTGCGGCATGGTAATCCACGCTAAGAACGCTTCCGATATCAGGCGCATAGAACCACAAAAATAACGCGGCTACGACAAATATAAGCGCCTGGTACACGCGGACGCTCATTTTCATGAATTCGGCCGCCTTCGCAAAAAGGCTTTCCGAGCGCATCACGAGAAGAACGGCAAGAAAGACGGGGACAAGCAACGCCGCTTTTACGCCCCTGAAAAACTCTATTCCGTTTATAAATTCGACCGACGAAAGAAGCCCAGTGACGAAAGTTGAAAATAGCACGACAAAAAACATGTTGTATAAAAGTAAAAAAACCGCGCGATAAAAAACGATATAAAAATCGTACGTCTTAGGCAGCAGCTTATCGGGGCGCACTTTATAAATCACCGGCGCAAGCGGCATTATAAAAGCAGCAAGAAGCGCCAGAACCTGTCTGTAGACAGTCATCGCGCCAGTACCATACCATTTAAGAGCAAAGATGAGAATGAAAGCCATAAATATGGTCAGGATCAAATATGATATTTTTCTGGGCATGCCGAATATGTATTCACCCAAAAGAATATACGTCGCGAGTATTCCCCAGGAAATTATAATGATAAAAATAGGCGAAGCAAGATCAGTTTCAAAAGCCGATGATGATTTGATGTTAAAGCCGGCGTTCTTTATCTTATTAACGAGAGTGTCGAGAAAATTGAAGTTTTGCATCAAAAGGTTCATGGGAACGCCGCGCAGCTTAGAGGTCAAACCCTCAACGACGACGAGCCTCACGTTTCTTTCGCGCACGGCCCGCAAATACCTTTCAATGACCTGGTTGTGCTCTTCGAGGGTTGAAGGCGTCTTTTTTTCAACCGAGGAAAGCCTGTGCCCTCTTACCGTCATCTCTTTTAAAAATGGCGTTATCTGCGCGATCCCTATCGCGTTCTCGAACTCCATGAGTATGAATTTCGATTTGTTGCGGCACAGTTCCGAAAGTTTTTTTCCGAAATATTCGATATTCTGCGTATCTTTTTCAGAGAAGCCGGGAACTACTGGTCCTTCTATAAAAACTCCCGAAAGGCTCTTTATATTTTGAAGCTTTTCTATAAGCCTGTCGATCTGGCTGGCGGTAAGAAAACTTGAATCCGAAAGCCCGAGTATGACCGAAAAATTGAGCTTTTCAAGCAGCGTCAGGGTTTCCGGCGCAAAACCCACGCCTACATTGTATATTTCAGGCGCTGAACTGGTTATGGTTATCAGATGAAAAGGCGCCTTCTCTGATTCACCTTCTCCGGCGAGATTTTCGGTATTAACGCTGATTTTTTGATCGTCGTCTTTCAGCTTGATCTTCAGCTCGTTAAACACGCGATCGTGTATCTTAGTTTCAGACGTTATTATGTAAGTATAATGAGGCTGAATGGATTTTTTCTGTATGAACCTTGCCAGCAGCGGATTTATAAGAGCCGAAGAACGGAAATTCCTCAAAAGGTCGTTCCCGTTAAAAAGTGAAACATGACCAGCGGCGGCTAACGTCGCCAGCGTATCTTCGCGGACTATAGCTGAGTTTATACCGCTTTTAAGCAATATCTGAAAGCCCGAAAATATATCGCTTCCCTCGGAAAAGCATATCTGCTCGAATTTGGCGTAATCAATGCCAATCTCGACGTTATTATTATTATTTTCCAGTATAATCCTTTTTACGGATACTATGAGCGAAAGAAAAAGCGCAAGGAATATGACCAGTAAAAAAATTGAATTTCTTTTTGAAAACATTTAAACCACTCAATTCAATATAAAATGTTCACTCCGATGAAAAAATAAGCCGGCCTTCTTTAATATAGATTGACTTCATTATCAGTTTAAACGGAAACCGATCCAGGCTGAGTATGGGATTTATCTTATCGACGACGGTCCTCAAAAAAGATTTAGACATTTTCATGTTGTTTATCGACATCTTTTTTATATCAAAAAAAATTTTATTATCATCCACGATTTTAAAAGCGCCAGTCGCGCCGAACTCTATTACAAAAAGGCCATACTTAAAGACGCCACCAATGGCAAGCTGGTCTTTTTCCATGCGCGCATATGGCTTTCTAACCTTTATCGATTCAGACTTCTTTACGAGATAGCTGTTAAGATCGCTCTGAATTATGCTGATATTTGCCA
The DNA here is from genome assembly GCA_964545075.1 of uncultured bacterium. Classification (GTDB taxonomy): domain Bacteria; phylum Muiribacteriota; class UBA9980; order UBA9980; family UBA9980; genus DAOPXV01. Next base: position 10,020 of record CAZJFS010000051.1, on the reverse strand, counting down.
ATACTTCACCCTGCGAAACGACTTTCACGCGGCCGTCCCGAAAAAGCCTGTAAACTTCAAGCTCCATATTTTTAAGCATTATCGAAGCCGTATCAAGCCTTAAATTATCGAACGAAGCGCCTTTTAGAAAAACTTCGACGGTCTCATATTTGATCGTTGAATGGTCTTCAGACAAAGATGGTTTATAAAAATTAATTTCGAGTTTTTCGGGGTTGTTCAAAAGCGCGGCAAGCACGCTCTTAAGCTGCGAGTCGATAAGGTCTGGAACGCTTCTCATCTGTTTTTTAACCGCGAACAGAACTTCGCCGGTTCTTTGAATGTTGATGGTTTTTAAGAATTCCGGCAGTTCGTATTTCACTTTCTGGTTGCTGACTTCCGAAGTTTCTGAAGCGGCCAAACTTTCCGGCAGAAATGCAAACAAAACAAGTAAAACGCTCAAAATAAAAGCGCTGAAAACATTAAATTTCAATATATCGATTTTCATATCACTCTTCTTCCAGACAATTTATTTATCTTTTTTGTTAAGCCATTCATCGAGGTTTGGAATCATTGAAGCGACGGCAACCCGGTTTCTGCCGTTCTCCTTGCCGTAATAAAGCGAAAGATCGGCTTTTTTCACGAGTTCGGGAGCCAGGTTTGAGTCGACGGGAAAGGTTGAAACTCCAAGCGTAACGGTCACCTTCATTTCCTGATCGTTAAATTTATATTGCTTCGCTTCGATGGATTTTCTTATGCGCTCGGCTAAAATATATGCGCCGTTGACGTTCGTTTCAGGCAAAAGCGCTATGAATTCCTCGCCGCCGTATCTAGCCACGATATCGGTCGTCCTTACTGAAGTCTTAAAACATGCGGCCGTCTGTTCAAGAACATAATCGCCAGCCTGATGACCATAAGTATCATTAAATCGCTTAAAATGATCGATATCGCTTAATATGACCGAAAAGTTCTTTTGATAACGGCCCGAGCGATCGAGTTCGGCGCGCATAAGCTCCTGAAAGAAGCGGTGAGTATATAGCTTGGTAAGGCCGTCCGTGTTCGCGAGCATTTCGACGCGCCTGAAAAGTCTCGAATTTTTAAATGAAAGCGAAACCATATCGACGAGAATCGAAAAAAGTCGGGAATCATCTTGCGTTACCTTGGAGCCGCTTTCAAGTTCCTCGATGCTGATAACTCCGATGACCTCATTAGAATGGCTTATGGGAGCGCACATAAGGGTCTTGAACTTCGACTCTTTGTGGAGAGCCAGAAGCATAGGATCTTTATTTATCTCACCCGGAGTGGCCATAGCGTTATTCGCAACTGACCATGCAAGGACCTCGCGCTCGGATATTATTTTATGGTCCTCAGGCGAGACCGCCGGCCAGCCATAGGTAGCCTTCAAAAGAAGTTCTTTTTCAGCGCCTCTTAAAAATATTGATATTTTTTTTGCTTTTAAAAGTTTGTTCGTAGCGTTAAGCGTCGCCTTTAAAAGATCGTCGATATTCAGGCACATGCCTATCTCACGCGCTATCTGCTGAAGTATTACCATTCGCGAACTTATAAAATTTACCTTGCTGGAATTTTCTTCTATCGCGACCTGTTTCGCTGCGATTTCTTTTCGCAGTTTGGCTATTTCCGCGCCCTTTTCAAGCTCCCTGTTAACGTCTTCGCTCGTGGGACCGGACGTTGAAAAACTTCCAAATACGGTATCGGAAAAGTCTATGGCTATTCCTATGACGAAATAAACGACGCATTCCGCGAGCATGCCGCTGCTTAAGAGCGCCGCGCCAAATCCCTGCGATGCGTCTATATTTCCGAATTGCTTAAAGATAAGGGCGGAAATGACAATGACGCATATCGACGATATCGTCCCGCCGTTGCCTTTGAAAAGAAAGGCGGAAATAAGGACGGGAAGTATAAGCATGTTGTAGATCCATACTTTCCCGCGCATCTCAACAGGCATGAGTATTACTATAAGGCTTGAGACCAGTAATACCGAAGCTGAAATTATAATGCCTACGAGATTAAACCCGGCCCGCGAAAGCAAAGGGGCCGAATAAGAATGAATGTTATGTTTTAAAAATTTTGCCATCTTAATTGTTGCTCTAAACTTTAGCTTTTCTGCATGTTAGCCAACTGCTCTTTTGTTATCGGAGCCACCTTTACCCGGTTCCTGCCCTGTTCTTTCGCAAGATAAAGTGCGGTGTCGGCCTTTTTAACAAGCTCCGCCTTTTCCTTCGAATGTAAAGGAAAGGAAGCTACGCCAATTGAGATCGTAACCTTGAGCTTGTGACCTGTTTTAGCGTCTTCGTATGTCTTATCCTCGATCTTCTTTCTTAATCTTTCGGCGAACGTGAACGCCCCTTTGTAATCGGTTTCCGGAAGTATCGCGAGAAATTCCTCGCCGCCATACCTCGCGGCAAGATCGACGTTTCTCACTGCATTTCTAAGTATTTTTGCGGTTTCTTCAAGAACGAAATCGCCTATCTGATGGCCGTATGTATCGTTAAAGCTCTTGAAGTGATCGATATCAGTAAGAGCCACCGACAGCGGATGATTGTAGCGACGGCTTTTTTCAAGTTCCGCCTCAAGAAAACTGTCCATATAGCGACGGGTATAAAGTTTAGTGAGACCATCCGTATTAGCGAGCATTTCAGTCTTTTTAAAGAGATTCGCATTTTCTATAGCGACGGAACTCAATGTCGATATAAGTTCGAGCATCCTTGTTTCTTCCTGTTCCATCTTGGTGCTATCTGAAAATTTTTCAACGTTTATTATACCGAGCATTTTTTCGCCATGTTTGAGAGGCGCGCACGCTTTTGAATTCATTATCGCCGCCCCTTCGCCCATAGCCGTATAATCAGGCTGGCGCGATTCGGAGGAAGTCATTACCTTTCCCGCGCGAAGCGCCGCGCCGACAAGCCCTGCATCCTCAGCAGAAGACGTTTTCAAGTTTTCCTTTTCTTCGTCTTTCCAACCAATGCACTCTTTAAGCACGAGCGTGGTGCCGTTCTCATCTAAAAGCCAGAACGAACATTTTTCAGCATTGACTATCTGCTGAACGACCTTGAGAGATTCTTTGATAACATCCGTAGGATCCATGGATTTGGTGACAACGCGCGTCAGCGTCTGGATAGACGACATTCTCGCGCTTATCATGCGAAATTTTTCATCCATTTTACGAACGTCGCCGACGTTACTTTGAAGCTTGCTGTTTTCAGCCTGAAGCCTTAAGCATTCGGACATCTTTTCCTCGAGCTGTGAAACGTAAAATATCGTCCGCCTGTCGAAAAGTATTGAAGACAATACGGCAACACCGATAAATATGCCTATTTTAAGCTGCATGTCAAACTTGAATATGTTCTCGATGACATTGTACATATCGTAATATTTTGAAGCTATGGACGCCACTTCGGAACTCTGGGAGGCGGCATGAGTGAAGAAAAAACATGTTTTAAGCTGAAGAGCGAGATTTGGAAGTTCGCGAAAAGTATAAAAATAATAGACGGCGGCGGAAGATATCGCGGAAACAGCCACTGAACCGATTATTCCGCTGAAAAACGACGCCAGAACTATGGCGGCCAGATATAAAAAATTAATTCCGACCACTGTGATGACGTAACTGGAAACCTTTTTTAATATGGAGTTATTTGAAGCTCCGTCAAAATAAGGATTTTCAGAATTAAATTCGCTGAACTTAGCGGAATAGTCCTTGGCATCGGCATTTTTATCGAGAATATCGCGCTCGTTACCAGTCAGCTTAACGCTGGACGCGTCTTTAAAAGACATTTTCGGTTCGAGGACTCCCGAAGGGCAAAATTGCTTGAAATCGTTTATGAAGCTATCCTTAAAAACGATATTGGACGGAACGACGTAAAATGACGCGGACACCGCTCCTATTATTATGAGCAGGTTCACGACGGTCATTAACATCTTGTCTTTAGATAAAAGCGCCATATTTTTAAAAATGCTATTTGTTTTCGTTTTTCGAGGCGGGACCGATAAACGGGAGCCCGCCCGAAATTATAATTACTTGACTTCTTTCTGGATCATCTTTACCTTGTCGAGATTCTCCCATGTAAAATCCTTGTCTTTTCTTCCAAAATGACCATATCTGGCGGTTTTTTTGAAGATCGGACGTCTGAGGTTAAGGTTTTTAATGAGGGCGCCCGGACGCATATCGAATATTTCGGGATTGTTGATTATTCTTTCAATCTCTCTTTCGGGTATCTTCGCGGTTCCAAAAGTATCGACCATTATTGAAACGGGATGAGCGACGCCGATGGCATATGCCACCTGGACCTCACAACGTTCGGCGAGACCTGCCGCGACTATATTTTTAGCGATGTGGCGAGCTCCATAAGCGGCCGTGCGATCGACTTTTGTGGGATCCTTACCCGAAAAAGCTCCGCCGCCATGTCTTGCCATTCCGCCGTATGTGTCGACTATTATTTTACGGCCCGTAAGACCCGAGTCACCGTGGGGTCCGCCTACAACGAAGCGGCCTGTGGGGTTTATATAATATTTTGTGTTTTTATCGAGAAGGTTAGCCGGAATGACTTTTTTTATTATGAGTTCTTTAACGTCTGCTTCTATTTTCTTCAGCGACACGCCGGGAGAATGCTGTGTCGAAAGCACGACGGCGTCAACGCGGACAGGCCTGTGGCCTTCATACTCGATAGTAACCTGCGATTTTCCATCCGGACGCAGGTAAGGTATTTTTTTATTTTTGCGAAGCTCGGCGAGCTTTTCACAAAGCTTGTGAGCGTATGTTATGGTGGCCGGCATGAACTCGGGAGTTTCATTACATGCGAAGCCGAACATCATGCCCTGATCTCCAGCGCCGAATTTTTCGTAATCTGAGGAAACGACGTTCCTATCGCGGATTTCAAGGGCCTTATCGACGCCCATGGCGATATCCGAAGACTGACGTCCGATCGACGTGATGACGGCGCAGCTGTTAGCATCAAAGCCGAAATCAGGGTCCACATAACCGATTTCACGAACCGTATCCCTTACGATATTTTGATAATTTAACAAAACGCTGTCTTTATGAGTTATTTCTCCCATTACAAAACAGACGCCGGTTGTAAGAGCGGTTTCACAGGCTACGCGGCCCATGGGATCCTGAGCGTATATAGCGTCAAGCACTGCGTCGGATATCTGATCAGCCATTTTATCGGGATGACCTTCCGTTACTGATTCTGAAGTAAAAAAATACTTTTTCATGTCGCTTTTAGCGACAGTTGTTGACTTAGCTTTTGCCATTAGACAATGTCCTCTCCTTTAATTTCTTAATAGTTTTTATAATGCTTTTATGAGAATAATATTATATCACCTAGCGTATATGATTGTCAATAATTTATATGAAGATAAAAAAACATTTAAAGTTCGACGGTATGGATTAAAGAGCTTCTGCCGTAGCATCGATAACGGTTTTTATCTTTAAAATTTCTTCGGATATTTTTTCCTGCGTAGCGCTTTCGCGGAACACGAAATTAAATATCTCCATATCGATATTTGAATCGCGGTCGCCGGAATTTCCAAACTCAAGTTTTTTCACGAATTTATCGGCAAGATAAACTATCGCCGAAAACATAATGATGTCTTTTTCGAATACGGTCGATTTTATCGGCGGCTGATGATGATTGAAAATAACCGCCTGTATCTCGCGCGACATATTCCATTTAACGGCTAACCATGAGCCTATCTCGCAATGAGAGATAGGAAATTCAGATCTTTCAATATCATAGTACACACCTGATTCGCTCTCCTGCAATTTTTTCCATATAGTCTCAAACATTTCAGGAATATATCGCAAAGTAATAAGTTTGCCAAGATCGTGCAAAAGCCCGGCGGTATAAAGGTCATCGGAATCCCTGAATTTCGAGAGCTTTCCAATAAGCTTGGCCGCGTAACCTACGGCGATGGAATGCGTCCAGAAATCCTTGAGGTTAAAGCTGCCATGAGGCAGCTTGTTAAAGGAATCGAATACGGATACTGAAAATATCGTACGCTTCATTTGAATAAGGCCTATTCGCGCTATAGCGTTCTGAACGTTGCCGCAGGGACTGTAACCGGCATAGTAGGCGGAATTTCCTATTTTTAATATTTTAGCGGTAATGGATGGATCGTTCCTTACTATATCGGATATTTCCTTGGCCGTCGTCTGAGGATTGTTAAGGCTTTGTATGACCTTATTGACGATCGTGGGAAGCGTGGGGACATCGTCTATCGCATCAAGTATTTTATTGACCGCAACCTGTTGGGCTTCTTTTTTGGACTGTTCAGAAGAAAGTTCCTGTTTAAGCTTGGAAAAAATTGACTGAGCGGAAGATGGCGCGGCAGGCAGTACATCGGACTGGTTCGTATGCGCGGCTTCGCCTCCCTGCTTTTGGTCTTTTGCTTTTTTCAACGCATCGAGTAATCCCATTAAAAACCGCCTTATCTCATTTTTAAATGAATAAAATAATTTAACAAAACTGGAAAAAGAGCGTAACTTAACTTAAAAATCAAGTTATCGCTCTTTTTTATTGCAAAACTTATTTTTAAAGTTTACTTGCCTAGCTTTTTCTTTAATTCTGCCAGTTCATCATTAACCTGGCTATCCTCTTCAAGTTTTTCGAATTTTTGTTTCAAGCTGACATCGGGGTCGGACAGTTCCTGAACGGCTTCAGCTTCGGCTTCGGCGTTATTGACCTGCTTCTCCATTCTGTCGAATGTTTCAAATGCACTTGTGGAAGTGGTTTTGAATTTATTCATGTTTTCGTTTATTTTTATTGATGCCTGCGAATTTTTAAGCCTGGCTAAAAGCATTTCTTTTTTACGTTTAGCTTCTTCCATCTTTGACTCAAGGGCGGCGCAGGAGCTTTTTAAAGCATCCACGTTTTTCGTCATGGTATCAAGCTGGCCTTTTATTTCCGCATCGAGGTCGGCATGCTCTTTTTTCTTTTTCAGCGCTTCTTTAGCGAGATTGTCGTCGCCTTTTTCAACAGCTACCATGGCTTTCTTTTCCCAGTATTCAACCTGTTTCTTGTTTTCCTCGTACTTGTCCTCGAAAAGTTTCTGGTCGCGTATGGCGCGGGCCACGGCTACTTTGGTTTCGCGAAGGCTTTCCTGCATTTCGAGAAGGGTCTGGTTGATCATTTTTTCCGGATCTTCTGCCCCGTCCAGCATAGCGTTAAGGTTAGAAGAAATTATGGATTGAATCCTGGCGAAAATACTCATGAACTGCACCTCCAAAAATTTAAAACGGTTTTTTATTATATTTATTTAAAATCGCGGACCTGAAATTACATTATTTTTTGAATTTCTTCGGAGATCCTATTTTTGGGCTGAGCCCCGACCATAGTAGCGACGGGTTCGCCATTCTTGAAAAGCATAAGAGTGGGAACACCTCTGATTTTGTATTTTGAAGCAAGGTTCGGGCATTCGTCTATATCTACTTTTGCAAATCTGACCTTTTCTTTATATTCGGCGGAAAGTTCCTCGAGAACTGGAGCAACCATTTTACACGGGCCGCACCATGTCGCGAAAAAATCTATCATTACCGGAGTCGTGTTTTGAGCTACAAGCGCATCAAACGTTGTCTCTTTCAATACTTCCATGTCGCCTCCCTGAAATTATGCGTAAATCTTTGTTTTTTAAAACTTTTTAATAATTTTACAATATTTTTAAAAAAATGTCAACAAAGTACTTGCAAAAAATAAAAAACTATGGTAGAATAATTTTTGTTTGTTGGGGAGTCGTCTAATGGTAGGACAGCAGACTCTGGATCTGTACGTGAGAGTTCGATTCTTTCCTCCCCAGCCTTAAAAAAATATCGCGGCGCAAAAGTGCGCCGCGATATTTTTTTTACATTAAATCGCCGTCAAGTTTAATTCTTTTTTTATTTTTTTAAAATACTTATTGAAAATATTGAAGAGTTCTGTTATAAATATATTCTAAAAAACTTTTAAAATAATCGCTCAAAAAAATTACCGAACAGGATGAATTGATTTGGCATCAAACGCGCGCACTTCCTCAAAAGGCCCAAAAGGCAAGACATACAGTTCAAATTCCTTCGAACCGAACGAACTTGAATTGAAAAGAAACTCTGAGCTCGCAGGGCTTACGTATATTTTCTCCTCTATAATTTTACTCGTATTTTTCATACTTAAACCTTCTGAATCCTACTGGCTGGGCTTAATTTATAACTTTCTGGCATGGTTCAAAACCAAAATCGGCGTTACCATGTATCTTTTTTCTTTTCTCTTATGGTATTTCGGGATACAAAAATTCATGCACGGCTCCATAGTCAACAAAAAATCCGAATGGGTCGGGTATGCTTTCCTGCTTTTCTTTTCCAATCTTTTTTTTGAAATGCTCAATAACAGCGGTGGATATATGGGAAGCTTCTTCACTTCAAAACTTATCGCGATAATCGGAAACGCCGGTACCTTCCTGGTATCGATCTTTGGGATTCTAATCGGCGTTTCGCTGGCATTCGACGTGCTTCTCTCTCCGCTCTTCACTAATTTTGCGACGATCGCCTACAATTCGATATTCGGTTTTTTAAAATTCATCATATTCGGAACCGCTTTTGCCGTTACCATGGTATTTAAAATCTTAGCCGCAGCATTCCAGGCGCTTTTTTCGCGAGTAGAAAATCACGAGATACTTAGCGAACCCAAAGGCATGAGAAACGTCAGTGAAGACGAAAAAGCCGAAGAAACGCCTCAAATAAGAACTATCGGCGAAGAGATTGAAATTCTCAGAAAATCCGAACTCCAGGCGCAGAACAGAGACGACATAATGATTAAAAAACCCGTTGAAAAATTAAGGGCGATAAGTAATTCCATAGCCTCCACTTTTAACGAAGAAAACGCAATGAAGACGGTTGAAGACGCGCCAGCGTCGGAAGATGCCGCAAAAGATGAAGAACAGGTAAATTCCGATGAAAAAACCCCTCAGCCAGCGGAAATAAAAAAAGAAAACACGGTAACGAGCGCCGAAGACACCGATAAATTAAGGGCAGCTCTTTCAAACGTCACCATAACAAAAACATATACGAACCAGGATGAGACTTGCGAAACGCCCTCCGAAAAAAATTTGAAGCATCTGGCGCAGAAGCGCGTTCCTGAATCAGCTTCTCCTGAAATTTCTTATATTTACCCTGATTTTTCCAAGATACTGGAGCCGAAGGAAAAAGTTGAAGAAATAAGCGAAGATGAACTCAAGCAAAACGCTGAAATGCTAGTAACCACATTCAAAAATTTTAATATTGACGTACAGATAGTTCATATAACCCAGGGCCCTACCGTTACCAGATATGAAATGCAACCCGCCAAGGGCGTCAAGGTCTCAAAGATAATGAGCCTCATTGACGATATTTCCCTCGCGCTCGCCACCTCCAGCATACGCATGGAGGCGCCGATTCCAGGAAAAGCCGCTATAGGGCTTGAGGTTCCTAATTCGAAACCCGTTCCCGTTTATTTTGCGGACCTTATAATGAGCCCTGAATTCACGAATGCCAGATCACCGCTTCTTTTCGCCCTCGGAAAAACCATAACCGGTCAGCCTATAATCGCCGATCTGAAAAAAATGCCGCACCTTCTCGTAGCCGGAACTACCGGCTCCGGAAAAAGCGTATGCATGAACACTATAATTGCAAGCATTTTATTTCACGCGAGCCCCGCCGACGTCAAATTCGTTATGATCGACCCTAAAATGGTCGAACTTATAGGCTATAACGACATACCGCACCTCATACATCCGGTCATAACGAACGTAAAAGACGTTCCATTCGTCCTCGAATGGGGAATTTATGAAATGGAACGCCGCTATGAGCTGCTTTCGGCTTTTGGCGTCCGATCACTCGATGATTTCAACGCCATCATCGAAGAGATCAATAGCGGAAGCTATCAGATGACCCCAAAGGAAGAGGAAGCCCTCGTGAAATGCTCCGTAGATAAGCTCGAAAAACTGCCGCACCTGGTTTTTGTAATAGACGAGCTCGCGGATATCATGATGACCGATAAATCCAATAAAATAGAATTTAAA
>CAZJFS010000050.1:20093-25592 GCA_964545075.1 uncultured bacterium | reverse complement strand
TTCTTCTTCTTTTAATATTGAAACTATAGGCATATCCGGGTTTATATTTTTAGTTATGGATAAAAGCGCGCGCGCGGTCGATTGAGAATTTAGCGTCAGGCCGCGGATTATTATCTGGCGGACGGACGGGGGCAATTCATTATAGGCCGGAACGCGGCCTGGCATAACGGAAAGAATGTTTCTATTCGACGCTTTTTCGCGTATCACGATAAACGGAGTTTTTCGCAAATTCGATATCGGTATCGTGGCGCTGAAACTATTTCCGGATAAGACGGCTTGCGTAAGTTCCTTCTGTAAAGAAGGATCATCGCGGTCTATCACCGATATCGTATAAAGCCCTCCAAAATCGGCCGCGCGCGCCGGAGCCGCCGAAGGCGCGAAACTGATCCCACCGCCTGACGCTACGTCAGGAAGCGTTCCCTGTATCACCAGCTCTTTATTTAACGATGGAGTGACGATACCGCTATACGAGCCATCGTCACCGCCGCATCCGCTAAAAATCAAAAAACCCGTTAAAATTAACAATACAGATAAACTAACCGCAAATTTTTGTCTCACAAAAAACTCCTTTTATTTTACTGATTAAAAACTCGAATTATTCATTTGAGTTTAATAACTCAAAAGCGTATAAATATGTTTATTTATTTTAAACAAACATAGGGAAAACGGAAACAACATGATACCTCAGTTGAAACACCATTGGTTTTAAATGGACTCATATTGGAAATAAAGAGCGAAGATTTTAAAATTTCAGGTCAAACCAAACTTTCGAATCGTATCACGTTATTTTATTCGTTTTAATGATGAAGTTTCAGCTCATGTTGCGCACTGGAATGAAACCGCGCTTTCCATTCTTCTTTGAACGGTATGGCCGGAACATCGTTTATTAAAATTCCGACGCCGAGCTTATGGCACTTTTGAGCGTCGGTATCGATGTTGTGGCAGAACGGGAGCGCAAGAGCCTGAACCCGTATGAAAAGTTTTGATAAGCCGTTTGTCTTTCCCTGGGACGCTTCCGCATAACGAATGGCGTGAAGCGCGAAAAATCCTATTGATTCGACGATATGTTTCGAGATCGCGAAGTGGCACCGGCCTGAATTTTCAAGCTCAGTGATCTTCGAAAGCGCGCTGTAAGCGGCGGAGCCTATGGATAAAAAGTCGTCATCCGCAAGTGATGTTTTTATGGAAGTTTTGAAAGAGTCGATACATGAACGCAATTCCACGACCATGTCAGGCGTCGCCATGTTTTTAAACACCGGCGGAATTTCGGGAGCATTGATCAGACTCATTGAAATGAAATCGCCGGTTATTATCGGAATTCCGGTTTTATTAAATTCAAGCGCCATGAGGTCGACCAGCCATGCTATCGGAAGCGTAATTCTTTCCATAGCGACAAGGTTTCTTGAAACGCGGCGCGAAACGCCGGCCGTTTTTTTTGAATAGTAATCGCGCCGATCGCTGTTGGTCTTTATCGCATCCGCCATATGCATTACGAAAGCGCCTTTTCCGGATGGAATAAACCCGGCGTTGTCTTTTGCGTCAGATATTTCATCATCCGTTTCAAATATCTTTGAAATGTCGCGCCCAGCTATTTTTAAAAGGATTTTATCGGAAATTTTTCCGATGAAGTTTGTCTTAGCTTCGCTCATGCAATAGCGATCCAAAAGTTCAGTCGAAGATGTAGCATTTGAAGCGAGCAGGTCCAGCTGGAAAAAAAGCGAATCGTAATCCGCGAATCGTTCAGTTCTAAGCGTTCCTTGAAGGGCTGAGAATTCCAGATTTTTAATTTCACCCGAAAATCTTGTGATCTCTTCCATAAATAAACTTTTGTCCTGGGTTTTGAGCATCGTTTTAGCCTTCGTAATAAATGCCAATTCCTGTTCATTGGTGACGGATGCCCGAGCTTTTTCAAGCTCGTCTTTTATGCCGCGCCAGTCATTGCGAATTTCCGCATTCCCTTCAGCGAATGCGTAAAATTGAGGAAAGATGATCATTATGAATACGAATATCTTTATCATGATTTTTTTCATATTTATTTTCCCGGCCTTTAAATTTTAAAATTAATTATATTAGAGTGGAACAATTATACGAAATTTTCTGAAAAAAAGATAGTAAAAATAATGAATTTTCTTTTTTTGGCATAAACAGATTTGCCGCTTTCGAAAATTTTCAGTCTGGTTTGCCGTTTGCAGCGGTTGGCCTTCTAATATCGTTCGGCTCATACTGAAAGTCGTGCCCGGCGGGCTTAATCCTAAAACAGAGAATCACGGCGAAAGTTATTCGCAATATTTTTTTAATATGCTAGAATCAAATTCAATGCAAGAGGGTAAAATCACGCAGGAGATCGTAAAGGCTTTTTCGACAACCAGCTTAAAAAGATCGCCGTCAATAACATAATCACAGCCGACGCTTGAAAATTTTCTTGTGATATGATAATGTTATATTCTGAAAAAGACCCTATTATGTCTTCGAAAACATTATAGATCAGATCGGTGAGTGCGACGCATCATTAAGGCTGGATACTGAAAAAAAAGAAAAGGAGAATAATTATGTCAAACATGAACCCGGTAGTGCATTTTGAAATGCCATTTGAAAACAGGGACCGTATGGCGGATTTTTATACCCGTGCATTCGGCTGGAAGATGAACAAACTCGGCGAAAAAATGGGCAACTACGTGGTCGCTCATACGACCGAGACCAACGAGAACAACATGGTAAAACGGCCCGGCACCATCAACGGCGGATTTTATCCGAAAAATAACGACGCGCCGCATCCGGGCGTGGTCATCGCGGTCGCCGACATTAAAGAAGCGATCCAAAGCATAAAAGAATCCGGCGGAAAAGTTCTGGGCGAGCCTATGGAGGTCCCTGGCATCGGGCTATACGTCTCGTTTTTAGACACCGAAGGGAATCGCGTGAGCGTTTTGCAGCCGAAAAATATGTAAGAATAAGCCGTCAGGAGGAACGAAAGACCATGAAATATTCGAGCGTCGCGCCGTGCGGATTGATATGCGATCTGTGCTACGCTTTCCAGAGGCCAAAGAACAGATGCGAGGGGTGTAACTCCGGCGGAAATAAAACCTCTTATTGTGAAAAATGCCGGATCAAACACTGCCCTGAAAAAGCCGACGATTCAGAGCTTTGCAATAAGTGCGCGAATTATCCGTGCAAACGCATCAAAAATCTGGACAAACGATATTCCTTGAAATACGGCGAGAGCGCCATCGCAAACCTCGGCCGGATCAGTGAAACGGGAATAAGGGCGTTCATCAGGGAACAAAAAGAGGAATGGAAATGTCCGTGCTGCAAAAGCCTGCTGTGCGCGCATAAGAACGCATGTCTGAATTGCGGAACTCCCCGGAATATGGGCCGGCGAGAATAAATTCTATTGGAAGATAACCGAAATTTATTTCATGGCCATACCGCTGCCGGAAAGAGCGCCAGGGAAAACATATCAAAGCCAAATTTTATGAGTGCCAGACCAAAGAAAGAGCCTGAAATGAAAAGCGTTCAAGAAAAATTTCATGGAGAGCGTTCCCTTAATAAAACAAGAAGTTGTAAAAATGAGGCTTGTGTGATCAACATTAAAATTGCCACAAAAGAAGAAATTGCAAAGATCGGAATCTGGTATAAAGCCGGCAGAACGGAAGAAATCACATGCAGGCCGGTAGTTGACGGCAAACGCATAGCGCCGACGAATGAATCGGTATCTTTTTTATATTTCATCGACGGCTCGGAGGAACCTGCCGGTAAATTCACATATTTTGACATTAACAGCCGAAACAGATCGGCGGAATTCGGCTATGTCGTAGACCCGTTAATGAGGGGCCGCGGAATTGGCGGACAAATGTTAAAAGACTGCGTCGATAAAATTTTTTCAACTACGGACCTCAACAAGTTATACGGCCAGACGGGATCTTTTAATATATCGTCAATTAAAATGCTTGAAAAAGCCGGTTTTAAAAGAGATGCCGTTCTGCGCGAACACCACGAACTGGACGGCAAATTTTATGACGATTATATATACAGCATATTAAGAGCGGAGTGGCAGGCAAAATGAAAAAACTGAAAAAAATTTTGTTGGCGGCATTGATCATTTTAACGATTTGTTCGGTCGGCGCTTATTATCAATATAATTTGTTTTTAACCGTTCCGAAGACCAGGCTTATGCTTGATAAGTTTTATGATGAAATGCCGCAGGATGAAAGGCACCGATACATAATTCTTCCGCTCGATCATAACGATGCGAAGTCCGAAAAATTCAAAGGATTTTATATATTGAGCCCGGAATTTAAAAAGGGTCGGGATGTTGTGTTCTTCTTTACCGACGGGCAAATGGAGCTTGTCAATTTAAAATCTGATCTTTCATTTTTCAGTTCTATCGTGGGCGACCGGCCGTATGTCATAATGGGGGTGAGAGGCCATTCACCGACGCTATTTCCCGAAGTATATAACGCCGACGGTTCGCTCAATTATAAAAAGGCTGTAACACTCTACAGTTCCGACCAGCAGGTCGAAGATATCGAGTGCGTCAGGATCGATATGCAGAAAAACGGATATCTTCCGCCTGGATCTAAAATAATGATATTCGGGGCATCCGGGGCCGGAACACTCGCGCAACAATATATTTCCAAATACGGAAAAAACGTTTCACGCGCAATTATTGCCGTTTCCGGCGCGACGGATATTTCGATTGCGAAAGGATGGAGCTATAGTCCCGATTTCAAAAGCTTCAATCCGGAAGGCGCGAAATTAATGGAGGCGGCGCTGAAAAAAGGAAGCTATGACACGGGCGATCTTTCATATATTTTATATCAAATGGCCCGCGGTTCGGCTAATGCTAAAAAAGATCAAAACGCATTTCTTTCAAAACTCATGTCGGGCGAGTTCGGAATATATTTAAAAACGTGGATCAAGCCGCAGTGTAATCCTTATATCCTGCATATTATGATGAAGGCGCCAGCCTCGGCCGCGGCTAAAGTTCGATGGTATGAACTTGTCGCGAGCGATCTGAAAAAATATATTGCCGATAAATCCCGAAACACCAATCTGTTATATGAATACTCGAGAACCGCGCTTGCAGATTTTATTGAAAATGATACCGGCGATAATATTCTGACTAAAAATTTCAAGATCGACCGGGCAGGTTTTACGGGTGAAGTCTTCGTCATGTCAGGCAGCCAGGACGTCGTTTTTTCATCCGAGGTCGGCGGCGCTATCGCGGCCGGATACCCGAATTCCCGGCTCGCCGTTTTCGATGATTGTCATAGATTGGTTAAAGATCCCGATTATTATTTGAAATTGCGAAAAGCTTTTTTTGACGGCGGGTTCAATTCAAATGAATTTCAAACACTTTATAATGCGCCGGGTCAAGTAAAATAAGCATTTAACATTTCGCTATACATGTCACATCAAAATTTCAGTCAATAATTTACGGCGGAAACCGTGAATAAACTTGACGTGAATAAACTTGACGTAAATAAACTTTCAAAATAAACA
>CAZJFS010000050.1:0-19993 GCA_964545075.1 uncultured bacterium | reverse complement strand
CGTGAATAAACTTGACGTGAATAAACTTGACGTAAATAAACTTTCAAAATAAACATCCAGCATTGAAATATAAAGACATATATGATAAAATTAAGCGCTATAATAAGTTAAAAATCTAAAAAAATAAAAAAGGAGCGATTTCAAATGACCAAAGATTTTAATGCCGCCATCAAAGAAAGACGTACCATTTACGCTATCAGCAAGGAAACGCCCGTTTCGGATAAAAAGATCGAAGATGTAATAAAAGAAGCCGTAAAATACGCTCCTTCGGCGTTTAATTCCCAGAGCGCCAGAGTTATCATTTTATTTGGGTCCAGCCATGATAAATTATGGGACATAACCAAAAACGCCTTACGAAAGATCGTTCCAGCGGATAAATTCGCCGCCACTGAAGATAAGATCAATTCATTCCGTAACGGATACGGCACTGTTTTATTTTTTGAAGACATGAGCGTGATTGAATCGCTGCAGAAACAATTTCCGTCTTATAAACAGAACTTTCCGATCTGGTCGCATCACTCTTCCGGCATGAACCAGTATCTGGTCTGGACTTCGCTTGAAAACGAAGGATTGGGAGCGTCATTACAGCACTATAACGAATTGATCGAAAGCGAAGTAGCAAAAGAATGGAATGTGATGAAAAGCTGGAAACTCATCGCTCAGATGCCTTTTGGAAAGCCGACCGCGCCGGCCGGAGATAAGGAATTTATGCCGATTGACGAACGGGTAAAATCGTTCAGATAAGTCATTCGCTGTTATCTAATAAAAATTAATATTTATAAAAAATTTCAGGGGGATCTTAATGAAAAGATGGTTTCGTTTTGGTGATATAAGAGAAGATGAAAATATAACGCCTGAAATGATAGCGAAGGTAATTGAAGACGGCCGTAAAATAGCCGGAGATCTGAAAAATATTCCTTTAATTAAAATACTCGGAGTATTGGAGAGAACGTCAGATATACTAAGCGACCGCAACCATCCGATAAGAATTGAAACGCTGGACAAAATGCCGGCAATCATAGGCTTTTCGCGACCGATGGTTGAGAACGGCCTTGACACGCTGTGCGCCACGATGCGCATGCCGGCCCTTCTGGCAAGGCTTGATACTGATCTCGAAGATTCCCGATTTTTAGACGAATTCACCTATCACAAAGTTTTTGATGGCTATATAAAGGCCGAGCCGCGCGGCATAGTCGCCCACGTTTCCGCCGGCAACGTTTTCATCGGAGCCGTCGATACGCTGCTCCAGGGAATAATGACCAAAAATGTCAATATACTTAAGATGTCGTCGATCGACACCGTGTTTCCTATCTTATTCGCGAAAGCCATGCTTGAGGCCGATCCGGCGGGCATAGTCGCGAAAACATTCTGCCTCGTGCCATTCAGATCGGGCGACGAAGGAATAGAAAAGCTGATCAAATCCGAATGCAACGTTGTAATAGTTTACGGCGGCAAGGAAGCAATTGAAGCTTACCGCAGGGGCCTTGGCGAACATACCAGGATCGTCGAATACGGGCCGAAATATTCGTGCGCCATACTTGACGGAAAATTAATGTCGCAAAATGGCGTGGCTGAAACTGCGCGCCTTATGGCCCATGACTTTACCATGTGGGAACAGTCGGCCTGTTCGTCGCCGCATACGGTTTTCGTAAAGGGCGAAAAAGAAGCGTATGAATTTTCTCGAAACCTCGCGCTGGAACTTGAAAACTATTCTAAGATATATCCTCACGGCAAAATTCCCGTCAATGAGCAGGTCGAGATCACCAAAAGCCGTGAATTAGCGAGGGCGTACCAGGCCGCCGGAGAGGCGGAACTCACGCTTCCGGCCGGCGGCTCGCAGGAATGGACGATAATATATGAAAAGAAAGCGGATTTCAGAGTGAGCTGCCATCACAGAACCGCATACGTAAAACCTGTCCCCGACTTCGATTCGGCCGTCAAGGTCCTTGCGCCGTACGGCGAATTCATCCAGAGCGTGGCAGTCCTCGCGACTTCCGCGGACCTTTTCGACGTATCTGAAAAGTTATGCGCCATCGGCGCCGACCGGATAACGGAACCGGGAAATATGTCGCGACGCAAGAACGGCACGCCGCATGACGGAACCCGCGGCACGGCCGAATTCGTGCGCTGGGTCTCGATCGGAAAAAAAGCGGTCCTCGACGACCAGTTCGATTATATGCCGCGGAATTTACGAGACGAGCTCACGCTCGAGCGTTTGAACTATCTGTTGTCTTACTGCCGTGAAAGATCCGATTTTTATCGTGAACGCCTTCCCAGGACGCCGTTAAGATCATTAAAAGAGCTTTCAAGAATACCCATACTTTCGCAAAAAGATTTCCGCGACCATCTTCCGCCGACGGGAACCGGGATACTTACGGCGCCGCTCGGAAAAAGCTATTCGTTCGGAAGCGGAGGAACCGTGGGAAACCCGAAATTCATTTTCAGGACCGTCAAGGAAACACGCAGAAACACTCGAGAAATGGCTAAAGGGTTGGTGAATTCAGGATTGGCCGAAACCGACATAGTCGCCAACCTTTTTTTCGCCGGCAATATGTGGGCGTCGTTCGTCAGCGTTAACATGGCCCTTGAAGAAGCAGGCTGCCACATACTTCCGATCGCCGGAAACGTATGCGACATGGAAGCTATAATCTCATATATAAAGGCATTTTCGGCCAACGTTATAATATCGATACCTTCCGTGATAATATCTCTGGCGCAATACGTCGAAAAGAACAAGTCGGGCGTTAAGATAGAAAAAGTCTTCTACGGCGGAGAGCATTTCTTTCCGGACGCTCAAAAATACGTCGCCGAAACGCTGGGCGCTAAAATAATAGCGTCGGCCGGTTACGCGACGAACGACACGGGCATGGCCGCGATGCAATGTTCACGCTGCGAAGGCGGCGTCCACCACATATCGGAAAACCTGCATATAGTCGAAATAGTGGACCCCGAAACCAACGAGCCTGTCGAAGACGGACGCGAAGGTAAAATAATACTGACAAATATCGACAGGTTTTTAATGCCCATAATACGCTACGATATCGGAGATATGGGAAAGATCGTCAACGGACAATGCGAATGCGGAAAAACGCTCAAACTTATGGAACTGCTTGGAAGGTCCGATGAAGTGCTCATAATCGGCGGCGGCAATATTTCTCAGGACGCCGTCGCGCGGGCAATCTCGAAAGTCGAGGGGTTGTCGTTTCAATTCAGAATGACGGCGAGGCTTTTAGAAATGCACGACCAGTTCGTGCTGGAAGTTGAAACTAATTCAAAGGTTTCCGAAGAGACCGCAAGGGAACTCGAAGATAAAATGTACGCGAGCCTTTTGGCTGAAAAGCAGGAATTCGTATCGTTTCTTAAAACTCAAAGCATAGCCAGGCCCGTAGTAAAAGTGCTTAACCCTGGAGAATTGCCGCGAAACAGCCGCACGGGAAAAATAAAGCACGTAGTGGATGAAAGGAAAAATTAATATGCAATTGCGGGCATTTGAAAAACAAATCGCTAAGATAAACGTAAAAGCCGATATGAAATACCTTCGTCCGACCCTCAATTTTGTCCGCGCGTTCGCCGAAGCGGAAGGGCTTTCTTCTCAGACGGCGTCGCTTCTTGAAGTGGCGGTCGAAGAAGCATGCGTTAACGTCATTAAATACGCGTTCGAGCCTGGCGATGAAGAAGCCTGCTTCGACGTCGCAGTGTCCCGCCGCCCCCAGCAGCTTGTGATATCGATAGAAGACCTCGGACTTCCAATAGATATGAAGGCGCTCGAAAAAAACGAGAAGAACAATCTCGGCGTCATGCTCATGAAATCGATAGCCGACGAAACCGTTTTTCAAAACCTTGGCGACAAGGGAAAATGCGTTAAACTAATCAAGAATTTATCGGAAAATTCAACGTCCTTGAATGAGTTGGCCGCCGCGCAGCCTGAAACGGAAGACAAAGCGCCGTCCGATGAACGCATTGAAATAAGGTTCATGGAACCGGAAGAGGCGCCCAAACTTGCCAGATGCATTTATTACGCTTACGGCTATACTTACGTATCGGCTTTTTACTATCCCGAAAAAATAGCCGAAATGATAAATTCAAAAATATTAAAATCAGTCGTGGCCGTAAATCCAGCCGGTGAAATAGTCGCCCATCTGGGGCTTAAATTCCCTTATCCGGAGGCTAAAATCGTGGAAGCCGGGCAGGCGGCCGTTTCTCCAAAATACAGGGGCCGGGGCCTGTTTGAAGAAATGAAGCGGTTCGCGGCCAGATTCGCGGTCGAATCAGGCATATACGGACTCTATAGCGAATCGGTAACGATACATCCATATACGCAAAAGGGAAATATATCGTTAGGAGCCAGGGAGACCGGGTTTATCCTGGCATTTATTCCAGAAAGCGCTTTTTTTAAAAAGATACAGGAGAAGGACCAAAAATCGCAAAGGCAGGCGGCCCTTCTTTTCTATATGAAAACGCTGCACTGTCCAGCGCGCGAGGTCTATATTCCCAAACGCCACTTCGACATGGTAAAAAGCATATACGAGCACAACCTGCTGACGCGGACATTCAACAGTTCGGAACACGCCATACCGCAACGTGCCTCGGCGTTTGAAATCAATTTCAGCGTTTACCTGAATATCGCTTTTATTTCAGTAAATTGTATCGGGTCCGATTTTGAAGCGGCCCTTAAAAGCTATCGCAGGGAGTTGTGCGAAAAATACGTCGATTGCATTTACGTCCACGCGCGGCTTTCCGACCCGTGCGCTCCCGCCGCGTGCGCGATCGCGGAAAGTGCCGGATTCACGTTCTCGGGCATAATCCCCGAATATTTCTCAGGCGACTGCATCGTTTATCAATACCTCAACAACGTCCGCGTAGACCCGGAAAAGATATGCGCGGTGTCCGATTTCGCGAAAACCCTTTTGGATTATGTGATGCGTGAATATAACAATTCAAAAATAAATTAAACGGAGAAGGTGCGTAAAATGAAATACATTGAAAAAATATTCAAGAACGCCGACGCGTTCGGCCTGAACTCCGAAACCCGGGCCGACTTTATCGAAGCGATGCGCGAAGCCGTCGACTTTCACCGAAGCAATTCAAAGATCTATGACGGGATCTGCTCGCAGCATAACTTTTCATTCGATCGCGATATAAAAGGCGAATCGGATCTTTATAAAATACCGCATATAATGGTAAATGTCTTCAAGGAAATGAAGCTTCTCTCGGTGCCCGAATCGGAGATAACGCTTTCGTTCACATCATCAGGCACTACCGGCTCGATCAGCCAGACGAACCTGGATAATATCACGAGAGAACGCCAGGCGTTCACGAGAAGATCGACGGTTGAAAGTTATAATCTGGCCTCTTATGAAGAAGAAGTAAATTATCTCTGTTTTTCATACGATCCCGAAACAGGCGGAGCTAAAGGCGCCGCGCATACCCACACCGCATATATGGGTTTCGCGAAGGCACATGAAACTTTTTACGCCATATCGCGCGACGAGAAAGGCGAAGCTAAATTTAAAATAAACGACTGCATAGCCGCGCTCGAACGCTACTCCAAAAGCGGCCTCCCGCTTCGCATAACGGGCTTTCCGTCATTCGGATATACGACGCTGAAAAAACTCGACGAAATGGAACAACGTTTTTCATTTCCTGCGAGCAGCGTGCTTTTTTCAGGCGGAGGATGGAAACTCCCTGGCGGCGACCCCATATCGTTCGACGAATACTCGGGCCTTGTGAAACGCGTCCTCGGGATACCACGCGACAGAATCAGAGACGTATTCGGCATGATAGAGCACGGTATTCCTTACATGACATGCGGGCATGGAAATTTTCACGTACCTATATATTCCCGCGTTTTCGCCGTAGACCCGGCGTCAGCCGAAAATCTTCCGAACGGTCGAACCGGCCTTTTGAAATTGATAACGCCTTATATTCGAAGCGTTCCGGCTATATCGATACTGAGCACCGACTACGGCGTCGTTGAGAACAATTGCCCATGCCTTAATAAAACGCCATACATAGTTTTAAAAGGCCGGGCCGGAGTTAAAAAATACGCTGGCTGCGGCATTTCAGCGGCGCAGCTTCTCGCCAGTTAATAAAACCCGGTATTATTCGGCGCATTCGCATTTGCGACGGCGTTTAACCCTGTATTCGCTCCTGCACTTGCATCGCTATTCGCTATTTTTGAATCGGCATTGATCGACGGAGGTTATAACAAATGGAGTTAAAAAAGTTTATAAAAGATGTTAACGATAAAGTTCCGGCTTATTCGGAATTTCTGGCGAAAAATTCTAAAACAGTCGATTCCGAATGGCAGTCGATTCCGCTTATAAATAAAAAAGATTATCTGCTTTCATATCCGCTCGAAAAAATATGCTGGAACGGAAATCTTGACGGATGCCATTTAATCGGCGCCAGCTCGGGATTTAGCAAATCGGGAACTATTTTCTGGCCCAAAAGACCCGATGATGAGAAGAACGCATTGGAAGCCACTGAAAATATGCTCGTTAAAAACCACGGGCTGGACCGGAAAAAAACGCTTATTTTAGTATGCCTCGCCTTCGGCACGTGGATCGGCGGAATGCAGATCGCCACGGTAATAAGGACCCTCGCTTCCTCGGGCAAATATAAGCTGACGGTCGCGACGCCAAGTTTGAACCTTTCCGAATCGGTTGAAATATATGAGCGTTTCGGCAAAAATTTCGACCAGACGATATGGCTCACCAATCCATCGAACGTCAATCTTATAACCGCTTTATTGAAAAAGCGCGGCAATAAGATAGATCATGGCTCGATATTTTTCGGCGTAGTAGGCGAATATTTTACCGAGAACTTCCGCGAAAAAGTAGCGGCCGATTATGGTCACGAATCCGGCGAGCCATTCTGCATCTGGACGGGCTACGGCTCCGCCGACACCGGCGATATAGCCTCCGAAACCAGGGAAACGATAAAATTAAGAAAGTTTTTCCATAAAAATCACGATATGTGCAAGAGGTTCTTCGGCTCCGAAAACGCGCCCATGATACTCGCTAAAAGCTCGAACGTATTCGTTGAAATAATCGACGAGAATATCATAGTTACGAAAGACCAGCTCATACCGCTCGTTCGCTACGATACAAAGGACGCCGGCGGCCTTCTCACGAAAGCACGGCTTGAAGATTCGCCTGTTCCAAAAGAAATAACGAGCGCGCTCCCTGAAGAAATGCTCTACGTTTACGGTCGCGCGAGCGACACCGTCATTTTTTACGGCACGAACCTTCTGGTCGGAAGCATCAACGATTTCCTGTTTTCGCTCCCCGCCAGATATTGCTACGGCGGATTTTTCGAGGTCAGGACTAAAAAGCGCGACGGCGTAATGTTTTTCAACTTCACTTTATTTTTAAACGTCGAGCCGGCGGGCGACGGGCTCGCCGCCGAATACGAATCGGAGCTCATCGCGTTCCTCAAATCGCAAAGCCTGGAGTTCAACGCCAAATATGACGCTTTATGCCGCTCGATCGGAGAATCGCTGATAAAAATAGAACTTAAAAAGATTAATTTTTCAACGGCTGCTTTGAAACACAAGTACGTCATTGAGGAGGACGCCAATGTTTAAATGTTTATCCGACTGCCAGAGGCTTGAAGCCGCTTTCTCGATATACCGTTCGGCTCTTGGTTCACCCTTCTACAAAAAAAAATATGAATCAGCCGCCGTGCCTGAAGATATCAATTCGTGGCGCGATCTTCCAATATTGACACGCGACGAAATATATCAAAACACTTTCCCGCGTTCGCGCGACATGCTGACGATGCCTCTGGAAAATATGATAGTCGTCTCCACAGGCGGATCTTCCGGGACCGCGCGCTATACGGTCTATACCCATGAAGAGTGGGACCTCTTCTGCGACACGCAGTCTAAAGTTTTAAAAATATTTGGCATCAAACCCGACGACCGCGTGGCCAACCTTTTTATAGCCGGGCATATGTGGCCGTCGTTTCTGGGCCTGCACGAGAACATAAAAAGAATTAAAGCCGTGCACCTGCCGATATCGTCGAATATACCGCCTCAGGACATATTCGATCTGTGCGTCGAATTCGACGCCACCGTTATAATCTCGCTTCCAACCCTCTTTATTTTCATGGCTGATATGGCGCAAAAATCTGGAAAGAAGATCCCGTCACTGCGCATGTTGTGTTATGCCGGCGAGCAACTGAGCGCTGAAGGCGAAAAACACGTGCGCCAGGCCCTGGGAGTTTCGGAGATTCGGCCCGCCGCCTATACCAGCTCCGACGCCGGGCTCATGGGGTATCCGTGCAGCCATTCCGCGACCGGAACATATCATGTCCCGACCGACTTTCAGTTCATTGAAATCGTCAATCCAGACACGCTCACGCCCATGAACCATGGCGAAAAGGGAAGCATTGTCGTTACCAACCTCGGCCGCAGGTCGTTTCCAATAATACGTTATATGATAGGCGACGACGGAATAATTTTAACGGAACCTTGCCCGTGCGGCGACCCCAATCCGCGTTTCAAACTCATGGGCCGCTCCGGCGACGATTTTAAACTGGGCGGCGGCTTCATTTCGATGAACGAATTCGATAAAGCTTTGTCGGAGACGGAATCAGTGTTCAGCTTAAATTACAACGTGGAAATAACCGATGTTAAAAATCAGGTTGAAATAGTATTTTGCGTCGAAGCCGCGGACGTGAAAAAAGCCGAATCGGAAAAAAAGAAATTATTCGATTCGATCCTATCGCACATAAAAGAATTCAGGGTCGGCCTCGAGCTTGGGTATATAAAATTTTTCGAGGTGAAAGTCCTCGAACTCGGGATGCTTCCGCGCAACCCGCGCACCGGGAAAATTAAAAGACTTATAGACAGGCGGGTCAATTAGCGGTCGAATTTAATTTTTGACCGGCCGTGAACGTATTCTATTTTTTCAATAAAAAAGCCGGCTTGAAAACACAGTAAGAATCGGTAGTTATAAATTTTTTCATAAACGCCACTTCTTCGGTGTTTTCAGCATCGAACCTTGCCTGAGCGGCTTTGTTTTCGGGCATGAACATCCAGAAAAAAACGTCGATCTTTTTGGCTTCTAACGCGGCATATCTTGCCTGAGATTCAACGGTCACGATTTCAATGTTTTTGCCGATCAATCTGGAAACTTCAGCCAGGAAAGCGACGCTGAAACCCGCCGGTTTACCGTCGGCCGCGATATAATCAAGAGGCGGCATATCGCCGGTTACGCCCACATAAACGGTTTCGGAATCGGCGTTTTTTTCGATCGTCGTCAGGGAAGGCTCCGAATCGACGGGCAGGTCTTTAATCCAGGTTTTATATAATTGGTCATATTTGCCCGATTCTTTAATTTTAACGATGGCCGAATTGAGCGAATCCCTTAATTTGACGTCGGAATTTCTCAATCCCATTACTATGCACAGATTCTTGTTCAGGATGTTGGGTTTGAGTTCAGGATTTCTCTTGATTATATAATTTGCCACGATATCGCTCGTAAACATGAAGTCTGCCCTGCCGGATTTTATCATAGCTAAACAGCCGCCAATCGATTCCACATATAAAACTTTTTCCACGTCACAGTTAAAATATTTTTTCGCCATAACTTTTGCGTTATCTTCCGATACCCTGGAGAAATCGGTGACAAGAATTTTGCCTTTTAACTCGGGTTCACTATGCTTCTCAGCCTTTTCGACGGCCTCTTTTTTCGTCATAACTTCGGCGGTTTGCGTTTCGCAGTAACCTGCCGTAAAAGCCGCAAGCGTACACGTCGATGCTAAAACCAAAAACCATTTATTAAATTTCATTGAAATTCTCCTCGTCATTATTGAAATATCCGCCGCTAATTTTAAATTATTTTATGTGCTTTGTCAAGTAAAAATTGAAGAGTTGTGTCTGTTCATCCCCAAAACGCAGCATTTTTTTCATATTTGTTTAATGGCGTTCGTCCAAAATCGTTCTTCAGGAAAATGTAATAATGCCGGCTCGGCTGCGTTCCAACAAAAACGGAACTGCCATCAATCCGAAAACGAAAAATCGCTTCCGACTTCCTTCAGAACGCCGTCCACAATGGAATAACTGCTTCGTCAAGAAATAATCCCTGCCGTTGAAATTAAACGAAAATTGAAAATCGGCAAAGCTGTTAAATACCATCTTACCGTGATCAAATATATACATGAAATTGTCGAATTTGTCATCGGCTGAACGCACCTGTAGATAAAGGATCAAAACATCCGCGACTTTTGAAACCCCTTTTATCCTGAAACAATTCGCTTTAAATTTTTTTGACAGCTTGCCTGAATTTTTGCCCAATTCGTCGAATCCGTAAAAATTCAAGATTAAAAATATTTGTGATAGACTGAAAATAAAAAAAGCTTGTTGATATGCATGATTTGTTTGAA
This sequence comes from uncultured bacterium, assembly GCA_964545075.1. Classification (GTDB taxonomy): domain Bacteria; phylum Muiribacteriota; class UBA9980; order UBA9980; family UBA9980; genus DAOPXV01. The sequence goes on along the minus strand of CAZJFS010000050.1, from coordinate 9,601 downwards.
ATTCTCATGCGCATTTCCAAGTAAAAGCGAAAAAGATTTGACAGCATTTATTTTGGATAAAAAAATGTGAATTGTGAACGAAAACAGGCATCCCGAAAAGCGGAAAATATGTATTCACCGGCGCCTTAAATCCGGTAAATATCGATTTTGAAAAAGACATTGAAATATATGAAGGCCCATACATCCAGGTCAAATATCCGACCAATAAAACTACGCTAAAAACTTAAAGAAAATCGAACGTTTGCCTGAAAATGATTATTGCGCATAGATGTCGACGCCGTTTTTATTTTTTTCCTCATCTGACTTCACTGCCGGAGTCGTGTGCTCAGCTTTCTGAACTTTCTTCGATTTTTCGCTTTGCAGTTTCTGGATTTCCTTCTCTATCTGCTGAATCTGCTTTTCGAGTTCTTTGATTCTTTCGTTTTTTGTCTTCTCATCGAGCTTCGCGGTCTTGGTTTGCTGGATCTGCGTCATCAATTGCATCTTCATGTTTTCCAGCGCGGCGATTTCGTCGCCGCTTCCCGACGGTGGCTGCATATTATTCACTGAAACCGGTGAAATACTCATATCGTACCTCCTGTGGAATAATTCATTTATAAATGTAGTTATCGGTTATCACAAAAAAAAATATACTAAAAAGTATGCTAAATTATATTTTTTATATACTCTTTCCTGAGATTAATGTAAGATAAATTAATATTAAGGAGCGAAAATGAAAAAACACATAATAATCGCGATATTTATCATCAATGACGTCATCACAATATTTAAAAAAGTTAACGCACACTTACAATTTCATGCCAAAAGTGCTATAATTAAAGTGAGGCAGGTAAAAACCATTGAAAAAAGTCCATAAAAATGCGACCGAATGCCCAAATGCCGCAGCCTCGCGGCCGAGCGAAAGTGTTGAAGGTCTGATATGGCTAAAATTGCAAGTCTTGAGTCCAAATTCAAGGATTTGAAAAAATTTTTAAAATCCAATGAGCTCAATATACCTTTGTATCGAGTCAAATTGGTCTCTATCACCGATAAAAATCTCAAGACCTATCTGGACGAAATACAACTGGGATTATTGCAGAATCTGGGTAAATTAAAAGAAAACTTCAGCCATTTTGAAAAGTGCCTTCAAAAAGACGGCCTTGATCGAGGCAAGCCCCTCGATATTTACATGAAGAACAACGCGAAAGCTTACCAGTTTTTTCTTCTGACGTTAGATTCGCTGATAAGCGTGTTTCCCAAAAAATGCGACGAATCTGATCACATCAAAGACGAAGTTATAAAAAATCTTTACAAAAAAATAGATGACGAAGCCGTTACCATCTACGTCAAACCAATGTCAAATATTGTAAAAATTCTTTTCGACGACTTATTGAAGGTCAAAGATTTCGGTAAAATGACCTCTTTTTCATTAAAACACAGCATAAATTACGAAACTATAACCGATAAACATCTCGAAGCGCTTAAAACCAACATCATTGCGAACCTGCCGGATATTTATTTCAACAGCAGTTTCTCGAATGAGAACGTTATGCATATGAATAAATTATTCGAGATCATCGAAGGCGAAATGAAAGGTCATCTGAACAAAATCCAGAGTCTGATAAAAAGCGAAAAAAATGATGCTTATGTACTTAAATTGAGTAACGATATTAAAACAGTCCACCTGCCGCCTGTAATAGATCTAATCAAACACATATTTGAAGAATTATTCATGTCGATTAAGACCCTTTTCGACATCGAAACCAACAAGGGAAAGAAAATAAATCTTAAAGACGCAATCGCTTACGATCTGAAAAAAGATAAATTTTCTGAAATAAAAGCCTTTTACGACCTGACAAAAAAAGTCAACGATTCGGCATTTTTAGATTTCATTAATGATCCCAAGGATTATAGCAAAAAAGTCGTGATGGTTGCGAAATGTATAGTCACTACTTATTACATGGCCGATAAGATCAGATTCGACATGAAAATTCTCCCTCAGAATCTCGATCAAAAACTTATCCAGTTCAAAGAATTTTTAGAATCGTTCGTGAAAAACTCAAAAGAATTTCTTGAAAAATATGCGAAAAAGAATTTGGAAATCACAGAATTGATAAAACCGTTGAGTGATCTCATAGAATTTTGCAGTGACGGAAAAACCAATACAAAATTTCCTTTTTATGACGATCTGATGAAGCTGGATAAATACGAACAAAACGATATCGATATTTATAAAAACATTTTGACATCCTTCGAAAACAGATCTCCGGAAAATTTCATGGACATAAAAAAAGTCGAGGATACTTTGAATATGGTCCTTACTCAAGATGTTATGAAGATCATCGAAAAAGAAAAGTGTACTGAAGGCAAGTCAAAATACGATATAATAAAAACCCTTTCAAATTATTATTCTTTTTTTAAATCCATACTGGAAATACCCGAACCCAATCCAAGATTTTTCGAATACGAAAGAAAAGTGTTTGAAGCAATCAAAGAAAAACTTTCGAAATGCAATAAAATTTTGCAGTAATACCTTTAATAAAAAACGGCTTATCACTACCCTGACCTTTAAAAATAATTATTTACAGGTCATTTTTTTTTTGATATGATTAATCTACCATAATCCAAATTCGACATTTTTTAAGAAACGCACGCTTTCATAAATATTTTTGCGAAAGGAAACTAATAATAAAAACATGAATAATATAATTGATAAGCTTCGTCATGAACTGACATTAAATATTGACGAGAAGACCAGAGAAACCGGTCAAAGATATTTCAAGGAAAAAGTTCAGCTCTATGGCATGAAAACTTCTGTTGTAAGCAAAATCGGAAAAGAGTATTTTAACGATATTAAAAACCAAAAGAAAAAAGATATTTTTAATCTATGCGAAGAACTTTGGCGGTCCGGATACATGGAAGAATCATTTATAGCTTGTAACTGGTCATATTATATCAGGAAAGATTATACTCCTGAAGATTTTAAAATATTTGAAAAATGGGTGGATAAATTCGTTAATAACTGGGCGTCATGTGATACGCTCTGTAATCATATCGTTGGCGCTTTCGTAGAAATGTATCCCGAATACGTACAAAATTTAAAGGAATGGGCCGGATCAAATAATCGATGGATGCGCCGAGCCGCCGCCGTATCTCTTATTATACCAGCAAAAGAAGGCGAATTTTTAAAAGATATTATCGAGATCGCCGAAATCCTGCTTGTGGATCAGGACGATCTGGTTCAAAAAGGATATGGCTGGATGCTCAAATCGGCCAGCCACACACATCAAAAAGAAATATTCGATTATATAATAAAGAAAAAAAGAGTAATGCCCAGAACAGCTTTAAGATATGCGATTGAAAAAATGCCCAAAGAACTAAAGACAATAGCTATGGAAAAAAATAAAAGCTCTTTCCAGCGGGACATGCTGGCCGCCGTATAATAATTATGAGGAAAACTAAATGTTAAAAACAAAAGAACTGGTTATAAACTTTATACTGACTGAATAAAAAATTTAATTAAAGAGAGTGATCTATGAAACACAAGGTCGTACTCGGCATTTTAGCGATTATAATAATATTGATGTTAATAATCTCACATTCTAACGCGAAAGGTCTCGACGCCGGAACCAATTTTAAAAAGATCGCAAATTACGCGAAAGAACCCGTTGTTAAAAAACTTGTGGAAATAATATCGGCAACCGCTACTACACATCATTGGTCGACATCGATAACGACGGTGAAAAAGAGATCAGATTTTATTCGACCCAGGGCACTTTAATGGAAGAAGATAATTATTTTTTCAAAAAAAGAAAAGATGGAACCTACAAATTAATTAAATGTAATCTTGGCTGTGAAAAAATGGTTGGATTCATAAAATTTGAAAACAAGATATATACAATAGAAAGAAATATCGAAAATCAATTGAATACGATAATAATTTATTCGTTTGAAAATGAGAAATTCAAATGTTTATTCAAAATAGAAATACAGCGTAACAAAAATAAAAAAGCGATAACCGTATTTGAAAGCGCTTCAAAAAATTGATTTTTAAATTTAAAGCTTAGTTTTAAATAAGCGCAAATTGACGAGGAGTTTATGTCAGCATGAATTTCAGTAAATTTATACAAAAAAGAAAATATTTTTTTACTGAAGGCGCAGTCTTGGAAAGAGTCCGGAGAGAAAACATCGATATGGACCCATTCCTGCTCAATGCCGGTCTTATTTATAACGAAAAAGGAAAAAACGCGTTAGAAAAAATATATAAGCAATATCTCGCTATCGGGAAATTTTATGATGTCCCGATGATCGTTTTAACCCCGACATGGCGTGCTAACAAAGAACGGATAGAACAGTCGCCTTTTTCCTGCAATAATGTTAACAGGGATTGTTTTTCATTTTTAAATAAGATCCGCGCATCCTACGGAAACTATGCGAAAAATATTTTTATAGGCGGATTGATCGGATGTAAAGGCGATGCTTATAAACCCGCGGAAGGTTTGTCGATCGAAGAAGCGTATGAATTTCATCGATATCAAATCGAAGCATTATCGGAATCCGGCGTGGATTTTTTAATAGCGGAAACGATCCCGACGCTTTCCGAGGCGATCGGCATATCGAAGCTTATGGCTGAAACCGGAAAATATTACGTCATAAGTTTCGTTATTCGCCCAAACGGCGAGCTGCTGGATGGAACATCTTTGAATGACGCTATTTCGAAAATAGACCTTACGGTAAAACCCGAACCGCTGTTTTACATGGTAAATTGCGTGCATCCTTCCGTTTTGCGGTGCGCTTTGATATCAAAAAATGTTGACGCGGAAATAATTGGAAAGAGATTACTTGGAATTCAGGCAAATGCGTCTTCTCTCAGCCCTGAAGAACTAGACCAAAGCGATAAAATCCATTCGGACGATAAAAATAAATTCGTCGCGTTGATGAAAAACTTACACGTAGAATACGGTTTAAAAATATTCGGCGGTTGTTGCGGAACGGATGCCAGTCATATCCAGGGCGTAATTGAAGCGTTTCTAAAAAAAGAGCCGGAGTTTTTTCGATAAATATGTCCGGATTTTACAATACACGAAATGGACTATTTGCTAAAATAAACCCGTTCGATTTTTTTCAAAGTATGGAGGCCAATAATGGACAAACAAAAATTTTTCAACATAATAATTATAATACTTGCGATGATCGGCGGAAAATTATTTTCGCAATATTTTATAACCGCGACTCATTATAAAACCTTCACTTCAGATAAAGGCGGATACAGCATAGTTATTCCAACGGAAATCGAATTCTCTGAAGAAAACATAAGCATACCATTTTTCGGAAGCACAACTATATACAAGCAAAATGCTTATGACTATAATCTCAGATTTAAATTTACCGTCTCCCATTGCACATTTCCAGGCAATTCAATAGAAAATATCAACGCGGACAAATTCCTTGAAAACATGACGGCGGATTTTTTAGCCTGGGCTAAAGGAACGCCTTTAAGTAACGAAAAAATAGAATTCAGAAATAACCGCGGCAGAGAGTGCAAGATTAAAACAACCGACAATAAAATAATTAAAATGAATTTTTTTATAGTAAAAGATAAAATGTACCAGCTCATAGCCTTTTGCCCGCGTGGCGAAAGCGAGAATAAAAAGATCAAGAATTTTTTCGAGTCATTTGATTTAACCAAAATATAAAGTGAAATGAATTTGGGAGAGACAATTTTTCAGGACACGACAATAATCGGCTATTCGGGACCGGCCGGCGCGAAAGTTTTTTTCCGCGGAAAAGATGATGAAGCAATCTTTCTCTCGCTTGGAACGCTGCATAAATTTTCGAGAAATGAATTCACGGGACTGGTCGAACTGGCCGTTCTGGCTTCCAAAAAGTTATGCGACAGAGGCAATTCAGGTTCATCCGGGGCTCTGGCTGGCGATATTTCCGACAGGAAAAAATCGATATTCCTTCTTCAAAACGGTGACGTGAAAGTCAATTTTGCGCAGATATCAAAGGTTTTCACTAACAAAACATTTGTTTCATTCGCGTCGGCGCTTGAAACGGCATCACAGAATCTTAAAACATATAAACGCAAACTCGATGAAAAAGAAAAAGCGCTGGAGCCATGGAAAGAAAAAAAAGCGGATTTTGCGGTACGGGACTTCCTTTATAGATCGGCATTTACAATTCTGGTCATCCTTTCGCTGGCCGATGTTTTTCTTCTTATCACAGGCATCTTTAATCCGGCGCTTTTTTTCGCCGTTATTATACTCACGCCCGTAATAATTCTTCTTTATATAATGATGCCGAAAGGCGACAGAATGAATTTATCGGTTAATACTCAAAAATACCTCGATGAAGATCTTTTGGCAAATATTTCGAGGTTGAATTTTTCAAAAAAAACGGTTGAATTTTTCGTCGTTTTATTTTTAGCATTGTTTTTCATGACCGTATATTTTTCAAAAGCGTTCCCATATGTTTATAATTTCTGGAAAAACTATTTTGGCGGGAATTAGCCGCGAAAATTCTCTTCTTTTATTCTTAATAAGAGCGTTCCGATTATACTGAAAACCGACCCCAGCAGGGTTAGTATGAAAACGACGAGCCAGATGGAAAAAAAGGAATTTATTTCAGCGCTGGCAGGGATTCTTTTGTCGTAAATGACTTCCACCTTATCGCCGGCGGAATATGCCGCGGGATAACTTGAAGTGGAAGAAACGAATTCACGCTCCACTCCGCCGGGGGTTTTATATTTAACGACGGGCGCGTATAATGTTTCATAACTGGCGCTGTTATAAAGATTGTTCGTAACCCTTTTGAGTTCGGTCACCACGCCTTCAGTTTTTTCGGAGTTGTTTATGAAATCGGACGTTGATTTATAAGCGAAAAGATCTCCTATTAACATACAGATGCCGAGGAGCGAAAAGATTACGCCCACGATTTTTGGTGTTTTCATGTTTTAATTTTAAAATAATCTTCGTACTTTGTCAAGCAAATCGTCGGGCTAATATTTAAAACGCGGCCGAACCGCACCGGCACGACCGCGCTTATAATTTTATCTGAGCCTTGGAAGGAAAAGTTCTCCGAGCCTGATTTCGAGCCAGTTCGTCGTTTCACGGTTTTTGACGAACAATTTCATGTCGGCCGGAGTGAAAACGCAGCTATAAAGAGTCTGTACGTCCACGGATTTTTTTACTGGAAATGTCGGACCGCCGTGAGGGATGGTCCGGTCGAAAAGCGTCATCATGCATTCAGCGTCGAAGCAGCCTTTATACTTGTCGCCCTGTTTCATCAGGTTAGAGTGACGTTCGAGTGTCATTCCAAACTTTTGTCCTTTTTCGATTTTCAGACCGCCCTTCCAATCCGGGTTAATGAAATGATTGGACACGGCCAGAAATCCGGGTTTGTCGCCAGTGCGCACATAAACGCCTTCGGGGGCTATCTCGCAGCAATATGCGCTTACTCTGTCCGCGACGTTAAGCATCATTCCGCAATTGAGCTTAATATTTCTGATCCCGGCTATTACTTCTTCGATCCGGAAGCAGTCGAACATAAGATCGTACATTTTGTAAGCGAGCGGATCGTTTTGAATATTTTCCTCTTTTACGGGCAGGCGCGACGCTATGCCGTTATTCATTTCGAGGATCATTCCGCTTCTGTTGAAAAGCGTTTGAGCGTATATCCCGCCCGCGTACGTTATCTCGGCAACCGGGTTTTTTCCGGTACCGAGCGGATTATAGACGACGATTACCGTGAATGGTTTCAAAAGCGTTACGGGACCTTTCCCGAGGTCGAGATTGCGTCCGAAAACGACGTTTCCATCCTTCGAATAATCCGAATAAGCCGCGGCCGCGCTGCACATCGTTCCCATATAAATCAGATTGAGGCGGATGATGTTGGTTTCATCGTATGTAAGTCCGCAGGTTTCGGACATTCCCGCGATCATTTCCTTGACGTATGCCGGCGGGTCCATTTCCCTGGTTTTGGCCAACGCCAGTATTTCTTCGTATTTAATCTTCTTTTCGCCGATGAGTATCCTATTGACCATTAAATCGTAAACCGCGTTGATATCGCCCTTCAAAAGCATTCCGTACTGCCGGCCCATCTGTTTGAAATTGCCGTTCAATTGTACTATTCTCATTCCGCCGGCTATAAAAAGCCTTCCGCCCTCGAATGCGTCTATCAGCTTCATATTCCGGTCTATTTTCAACGTCCCGGCTTCGCATGCTGAAAACGACGCGCAAACAAGTGAAAAGCAAATAATTAACGCGACGATAACCGCCGATTTTTTTTTCATGATACCTCCACTAAAATTAATTTTTCACGAATTTTATTCTAACAGAACGGTTGGCTTATGTCAAATGCAGCGTTTTCAACGTTGGCCCGCCGGCCCGATTTTATCGATGCGGTTCGTCCATATATATCCCGAAAAATTCACCGGTATTTTTTTCAGATCTTCAATCGAGTCGAAACCTTCCGAAAATTTACCGTCGCCCGCGACGAGAACGATCTCGGTACCAGCTCTTTTCATGCGATTCATGAATTTGTAAGGCCAGCCCCACAACAACGGCGCGTATTTGATGGGAATATGAAGCCAGGCGCCCCTGCACGATTTTGGAACATAGCCGGTCCAGCCGATCGCGATATATTCCATCAGCGCATTCATAAGCGTTTCTTTCGACATTACTTTCAACTCAGGCATTTTCTCTTTTAATGCTTTCATGGGCCGGTCGCCGCCGTAAAATCTCAGACGATTCCGCCGTTCCAGCGGTTGAACGCTCAAAACTTTTGCGAGCAGCTCTCCTTCGGCCGAATCGTTGCTCTTGATATGGATCAGAAAATTATTTTGCGGAAAATTTTTAAACACTTCGTCCAGATCGGGCATCAATCCCTTGCCCTGGCCGCGAAACGGGAACGTCTTGCCGCCGTCGGCGGTGTATCCGTAACCGATGTCAAGATCTTTGAGTTCCTGCATCGTGTGCTCTTTAAACACGCCGCAGCCGTTTGTACGATAGGCGAGAACGTCGTCGTGAAATACGGCGAATTTATGTTCTTTGGTCATCTGAATATCCAGTTCGACGATGTCCGCGCCGAACTTGAAAGCTGCCGCCATGGATGCTATCGTATTTTCCAGGTATTGATGCTCGGGTGAAAATATGCGTTTGGAAGTGTCGGTATCGTTAGTTATGCCCGCCATACTGAAAGTCTGCGCAACCCCGCGATGAGCCAGCAGTAATGGTTTCGAGGCTTCAGGCTTGACGAACAAAGACGTGTTGTTAAAAAACAGGTATAATAAAAATATAAATATCACGATATAAATTTTCTTTTTTCCCATGATGTGATTAGTCGCCTCCGGCTATGATTTTCGTTTTGATTATATCACACGCAATTTTTTTTTACAACCGCCATAATGGTTATTAATGAAATACGTGTAAATTTACATCGGAGGGCGTATTGAATTAACTTAAAGAATCGTGTATAATCGATCCATGAATAAAAAACGCATGTTATTTAGCTTATAAAAAATGGGAGCGTTTAAATGCTTAATGATATTGAAATCGAAAAAATTGAAAAAGGCAAGTATGTGATCCTTAAATTAAAAGGCCGCATCGCAGCCGACTCTTCG